>CAZIKU010000083.1:0-8840 GCA_964539815.1 uncultured Klebsiella sp.
GGCCATGGTCGGCATCGAAATCAGCAAACTGCCCCAAGATCAGTTGTTGGCCAATCGCGGCTGGTAAACGTTCTTTCGTCGCCACCACCTATGCGCGGTGTATAGGTGGTGGCGTTTGCACACACAGGGTAGCACTATGACGGTAGGAGTTTTGGCGCTACAGGGCGCGTTCCGCGAACACGAGCAAATGCTCCAACGCATGGGTGTGGCAGTCCGTCAAATTCGGCTCCCACGTGATCTCGCGGGGATTGACCGCCTCATCATTCCCGGTGGTGAGAGTACGACCATCGGCAAATTGATGGTCATGTACGACCTACTCGAACCCATCAAGCAACGCATCGTTGCTGGGATGCCCGTATGGGGCACCTGTGCAGGGGCCATCTTGATGTCGCGTACCATCGTCGATGGACGCCCCGATCAACCGAGTTTGCGCGTCATGGACATCGAATCGCGGCGTAATGCGTTTGGCAGTCAGCTTGACAGCTTTGAGGCAGATATCAACGTCATCGGTCTCGATGCGCCATTTCACACCGTGTTTATTCGTGCACCCATCCTCGAAAAACCCAGTGGCGATTGTCGCAGTATTGCCACGTTGCCTGATGGGCGCATTGTGGCGGCACAACAGCATCGCATGCTCGCCACATCATTTCACCCCGAATTAACCCAAGACAGCCGCATGCATGCTCTCTTCTTGGCGCTGTAATCATAGTCATGCGAGGTGGGAGATGAGTCGACTGCTCACACCAACCGATTTGTTCACGCTCCGCCGTAAACCACGGGCGTTGGCGTTGTTGCACGACGAGGCATTGCTCGTACAGCGCCATCGTCCGCTGCTTTTTGGCATCCGCTCGTTGCTGACCAACAGTGGGCGCTATACGTCGTTTGTCACGCGTGACCGCCATGTGACAGCCATCTTACAAGCAGTACGGCGCGACGAACGCCCCGAGCAGACCGTGGTCGCACTGGCGAGTTATGGCGATACGGCACAGCTGCCGACCGACCACGATGTCTGGTTCCGCTTGCTTGAGGGGCATGTCGCCTACAGTGCACGGCACCAGATCCAGCGTTTGTACGCCACCCAATCAGAGGGGACTGCCGATCTGAGTGAGCTCTTTCGTCAGAGTGGGTATACCCCGTATGTGCGCCAAATTCTCCTCAGACTCGATGGGCCCGACTGGGACCAGGGGACGCGCATGGCCATCATGCAACCACAGGGTCGTCATGACGTGTGGGGCGTGCACCAGCTGTACGGGCAAATTACCCCGCGCCACGTGCAGTTGGCCGAGGCTCGCGCCGCCCGCGATTGGATGATTCCATTTCACATACCGTGGATTGACATCAAACAGCGCGCCTGGGTCTACTACCACGACGAACGCGTCGTGGCATCACTCCGCGTCAGCAGTGGGCGTGACGCACACCTGATGCAACTCCTGATTGACCCCAATGCCCGCGAACACGTCATTGACGTGTTGCGCTTTGGCATTAGCCAGATTGCTGATACACTGCCTATCTGGCTGGTATTGCGCGATTACCAAGAAGAACTCATGTGGGCCGCCCAAGACCTCGGCTTTCAACCCATCGACGAGCAAGTCCGCTGGGTGCGGCACAATGTGAGTTTTATCCGGCGCTCTGCGATTGCACGTGTCCTCGAACCCAGTGAGTCAGGCTCACCCGTCCCAACCATCGTCCCTGCCAGCGAACAAGCGAGGCTATATGCCAGAACCAAGCGCAATAACAAGCAACATTGACCTGCTCCTCGACACATTGCCTGACCGCATTCGGACGCTGGTATCAACCGGTGATGCGCCACTCGACGATTTGCTCGAAATCGTGCTCGATTTGGGGCGCCTCCCCGAAGCACGCCACCGCGATTCGGCTGTGTTACTCGGTGACCAAGAAGTAACCTTTGCAGATATCGAGGCCGTTACTGGTCGGATAAGTGCCTTTGGCGAAGACAATCGTGCCGGCATACCACGCACCCTGCATCGCATCTCGGCCATGCGCAATCGCTCGGGGCGGATAGTCGGGCTCACGTGCCGCGTTGGTCGCGCAGTACACGGCACTATCAGTATCATTCGCGATTTAGTTGAATCCGGCAAAAGTGTGCTCTTGTTGGGGCGCCCTGGCGTCGGCAAAACGACCATGCTCCGCGAAACAGCCCGCGTCCTCGCAGACGACGTACGCAAACGTGTGGTGATTGTGGACACTTCGAACGAAATCGCCGGTGACGGCGATATCCCACATGCCGGCATCGGCCGAGCACGGCGCATGCAGGTGCAGCGCCCGAGTGAACAGCATGCAGTCATGATCGAGGCCGTTGAAAATCACATGCCCGAAGTCATCGTGATCGACGAAATCGGCACCGAGCTCGAAGCACAAGCATCACGCACCATTGCCGAACGCGGTGTACAACTCATCGGTACTGCCCATGGCCAGCTCCTCGAGAACCTGATGGTCAATCCGACGCTCTCGGATTTAATTGGTGGCATCCAAGCAGTCACCCTCGGTGACGACGAAGCCCGCCGCCGTGGCACCCAAAAAACGGTCCTCGAACGCAAACAACCACCAACATTTGATGTGCTCGTCGAAATTCGCAGTTGGGAAGACGTCCTCGTCTATACCAACATCGCCGAAGCCGTCGATGCCTTGCTCCACGGTGAATTACCCGATGCCGAGCATCGTTCGCGCAATGCGAGTGGCGAAATCACCATCGAAATCGTGACCCCCGAGCCACCCGAGGGCCTCGCCGGCCAACAAGCATGGGGCGTACGCCGCGCACATACCATGGGTGGAATGGATTTCGATACACGGCATGACCGCCACGATCGCCACGACCGCCAGAGTCGTGCCCCACAACGTCGCCAGCTCGGCACCGAGCGATTTCAGCGCGACACAGTTGCCACACCGATGCCAGCAAGTAGTAGTGCGGCACCAGTGAGTAGTACTGCAGCTGTGGTACCTGCCCCTGCGCCCACACAGCGCATCTATGCCTTTGGACTGAGTCGCGACAAAATTGAAAAGGCGATTGCGCACCTCAAAGTGCCGGCAATTGTCGTCAAAGACATCGACGAAGCCAGCATGGTGATGACCATCAAAAACTACTACCGCCAAGGTTCTGCACGGTTGCGCAACGCCGAAGATCGCCGCCTGCCGATTTATGTGCTGCGCTCGTCGACGGCCATGCAAATCGAGCGCCAACTCCTCGATATTTTCTTCCCCGACCAAATGCATCGCTTCGAAGAAAAACCGAGTGCGTTGACTGCCCCCGAGCGCAACGTGCAAGATGCCATGCTCGAGGCCGAAGTTGCTATCAACCAACTGCTCAACGGCGAACGTAATGCTGTCGAGTTGACCCCGCAAGATAGTATTATTCGGCGTCTACAACATCAAATGGCTGAGCGTTACAACATGCAATCAGAAAGTCGTGGGCGGGACCCATTTCGACGGGTCAAGCTTTCACGCTAGCATAAACACGGAAAAAAGGGTATGATGGGACTGTTCATCACATTTGAGGGGAGTGAGGGGAGCGGCAAAAGTACGCAGACACGTGCACTGTACGAACGCCTGCATGCCGAAGGCTATCCCGTCATATTGGTGCGCGAACCAGGTGGGACGCGTATTGGTGACATGATTCGGCGGATTGTGCTTGATTTGCAGCATACCGAAATGGATCCAACCACGGAAACGTTTCTCTTTTCGGCGGCGCGTGCACAACTCGTCAACGAGGTGATTCGTCCCTACCTCAACCAAGGTGGGATTGTGATTTGTGACCGCTATGCCGATTCGACGTATGCCTACCAAGGCTACGGTCTCGGACGTGATTTGGGCGAATTACAGACACTGACGGCCATTGCTACCGGCGGGTTGCGGCCAGATATGAGTATTTATCTGGATATTAGTGCCGACGAAGGGCTCGAACGCAAACGCCGCCGCCGCAACGGTGAACTGCCCAAAGGCGTAGAGTGGAATCGCTTGGATGCTCGCGAAGTCGCCTATCACCGCCGGGTGGCTGATGGATACCGGTCCCTCATTCATGCAGATCCTCAACGATGGCGGAGCTGTGATGCCTGCCTGAGCATCGAAGAATTAGCGGAACTCATCTACCAACATGTCCGGCCACAACTGAGTCACATTACTCGCATTGATGCGCCAGGCAGATGAAAGGATTAACCATGAAACTCATGATTGCCGTCGTACAACGACAAGATGCCGGTGACCTCGTTGATGCATTGACGGCACGCAGTCATCGTGTCACACGCATCAGCAGCGAAGGTGGCTTCCTGCGCGAGGGGAATGTGACGTTGTTGATTGCCGTCGAAGACGACCAAGTCGATGTGGTGATGCGTCTGATTCACACGCATTGTCATATGCGGGTCCGCTATATTTCACCACTCCCACCAGTCGCCGAATCGGGTGAATTCTATCCGCCAACCCCCATTGAAGTCCAAGTCGGTGGCGCCACCGTCTTTGTCCTCAATGCGGACGCCGTCACCCGCGTGTTAAACTAAAACGACGCTGATACCAGCGTGCATTGTATCAAGTAGGGAGTATCGTTGTGGGCATTGATGGAATAATGAGTGTCATTCTACCGTTACTAGATATCTTCAAGTGGGTCTTTGCTGCCTACGTGGTACTGCTATGGATGGCTACGGTCATCTGGACGTATCGCGACATCCACGCCCGCCACGAAGAAACCTTGTTGCAGGTACTTGCGGTATCAGCTGTGTTGCTGGTACCGTTTGCAGGGCTAATCATCTACATGATGCTGCGCCCACGCCAAACCATTGCCGAGCGCTACGAACGCTCGCTCGAAGAAGAATATCTGCGCCACGATATCGAAGAACAATTCGTCTGCCCACAGTGTCAACGCGGCATCGAGCACGAGTTTATTTTGTGCCCACACTGCCATACTGCACTCCGCCGCCGCTGTATCAGCTGCGATCATGTCATCGATTTGACCTGGGCCATCTGCCCCTATTGTGGCGATGATGGCAGTGGTCTGGTCGGCCGCACCACCCAAATCCGGATGCGTGACACCCAACACAAAACCGAATAGGCAAAGCATCATGTGGCGTATTTATGCGATGACAACCCTCCTGCTCTTGAGTAGCGCCTGCGGGCTCGCACCCAATGCGACTGCACCGCTCAGCGATACCGTGACGCTGTTGTCAGAACAAGTCCCCAATCCACGCGCCTTTGGTGACCCCAATGCACCAGTCAAAATCACTGAATTCAGCGATTTTCAATGACCGTACTGCGCAAAATTCGTCCGTGAGACGATGCCTCAACTCACCAAAAACTATATCGACACTGGCAAAGTGTACCTCGAGGTATACGACTACCCGTTGATGCAAATTCATCCTGGTGCGCTGATGGCTGCGCAGGCCGCGAATTGTGCGGCCGAACGCGGTCAATACCCGTTGATGCGCCGCCAAATCTACAATGGTGCGGCCAACAACGAATGGCGCGAGGGGTCGCTCGACGATCTCACCACATTTAGCAACTATGCGGTGTCAATTGGACTCGAGCGTGGGTCTTTTGAAAGCTGTGTGACGACCAATCGCCACCTCGCCCAAATCAAAGCCGATATTGCTCGTGCCGAACAAATCGGCGTCAACAGCACACCGGCGTTTGTCATCAATGGCCGACTAGTCCTCGGGGCACAGCCGTACAGCGAATTTGCCCGCATCATCGACGTACTCATCTCACCGCCGTAATCGGCACCCAATCCAGCCTATTCGCGCATCAGATTGCGCTGTGTATCGAGCCAATCCTGCAAAATGATTGACGCAGCAACCTCGTCGATGCGCGCTTTGCGTTGCTCGGGGCGCAGTCCTGCCTCGATCATCAAACGTTCGGCGGCAGCAGACGTGTAGCGTTCATCACAGGTGGTAATCGGCAACGACACATGGTGTGCCAGCGCCTCGATGAATTGACGGATACGGAGTGCTTGTGGACCCTCGTGGCCACTCAGCGAGATGGGCAAGCCCACGACAATGTGGACGATTTCTTCAGCTGCGATGATTTGTTGTATTTTTTTGAAAAAAACAGCGATAGGAGTGGCATGAAGCGTGGTATAGGGAGACGCAAGCACGCGCGATAAATCACTCACCGCCACACCGATGCGCCGCTCGCCCACGTCGAGTGCCAAGACACGACCAGGCAGTGCGGTCACGGTGCAATCTCACTGACCCGCACCGTCACAAGTTGGGGCAGCGGGGGTAAACGGTCACGATTGGGCAATGTATACGAACTAATCACCCCCTTGGTTTTGAGTGATTCGAGAATAGCCTGTGCTTCGGCATTGGTTGTATTTGCCAGCTGGGCAGGCAATCCGGCCAAAACGGTCGTGTCGATTGGCATCTGCGGTGAACAACGAATTTCCCCATTGATGCGCACATTGGTATCGAGGACCTGCCAGGTATCCACGCGGAACGCGGGGATTTCACCGACACGACAAATCGGCGTGCTGCCCCCCTGAAATCGCTGTGGTACCACATTTTGTAACTGTGCTTGCACCGGTTTATCGGCTTGCACCGCATACACACGGAATTTGACGCTCACCACCAGCGATACTTGGGCGTTTTTGGCCTCAAGCACGGTGCCCACAGGCGGATCAAGTTGCGGTGTGCCATAGACTTGCGGCGTCCCCAATGCCACGGGGTCGGGGGTCAGCGTAGCATCATCAATCTGCAACATGCGCTGTTTGGCTTGATCGCCTAATTCCACATACGCCTGAGCATACGCGCGTGACAACGCAGCACCCAACAAGCGCGTCAGGTCGGCTTCGGACACGATACGGCGTACTGTTTCGCTCCCCCCACTAATCGGATCGTTGCGTAGCATAATTTGTCCGCCGTCAGAGGCAATTGGCCCCTGACCAGGCAACAGCATCGTCGTCACCGTATCGGTGCCGACATTTGAATCACTCCCCGCCGAGCGCGCAGTCACGGCCACATTCACGTCACCGTAGGTAGTGGTACGCCCGGTGAGCGACGAGGTCGTCACCGCCGCTGGGATTGAGGTCGGCTCGTCCAACATGAAGCGCACATTACCGCTAATGCCTTGGGCAATGAATTCGGTGCCAACCGGCAGTGAAATCGGTTGTTCGAGCATGTTGATAATCCGTACCATCCCTTTGGCGCGGCCATCAGGCATCGGCACTTCTGCCAGCGCTTCACCCGATTCAGTTATCGTAACCGTCTGTTCGAGACGTACTGCTTCGATTTGCATATTGTCCGCTTCACCCACTCCGACTACCGGGAATTCGACGTCATTGAGCGGGACCACACGTGCCTCGCCCAACGGCGGGACGACCAACACCGTGGTGCGAATTAAAATGGCCCAGAGCACGATTCCCAAGAGACACCCCAGCATCCCCAAGGCAAACCACTGCCACACCGAACTGCGGCGCTGTCGGCGTTTGGGAGGCTGATTGGTGGGTGCACCGGCAGGGCGCTGACGCACCCCTACGATGCGATCATCGCGGCGCTTGGGGTCACGCATGGCAACATGCTGCATCGCGTCGGACATGGAACCGTCCTTGTGACTGTTTCACACGTATTAAACCAACTGCAACAAGACGCGTGCCTGTTGCAGGGCTTCATCGATTTTGCTGATATCACGCCCACCTGCTTGCGCCATATCGGGGCGACCGCCACCACTGCCACCAACCACCGGGGCCAATGCCTTGACCAGGTTGCCGGCATGGTGCATGGTGACTGATTTGGTAATCATCACGAGTAGCTGGGCGCGGTCATCGCTGGCTCCAGCCAGCACCACCACACCGCCATTGCTGAGTTGATCGCGGATTTTGTCGCCCAACTCGCGCATTTGCGGCACATCAAGACCATCGACGCGCGCCAACACGTAACTGATGCCGTCTTTGACGACTGCGTGTTGCACCAATTCCGCGACCTGACCGCCAGTAGCCTGCGATTTGAGGGCATCGAGCTCGCGCTGGCGGGTCTTGAGGTCGCCCAGCACCACATCGACGCGTTCGGCCAGTTGGGCAGTCGGCACACCGAGGCGGCCTGCTGCCTCACGCAAGAGCTGAAGTTGGCTATCCACCCACTGCTCGGCACCAAAGCCGGTGACGGCTTCGACGCGGCGCACACCGCCAGCCACACTACTTTCACCAATAATGCGGAATAAGCCGATTTCGCCAGTGCGACTGACATGGGTGCCACCGCACAATTCACGCGAATCGCGGCTGGTATAGGCCACATCGCCGGCAATCTGATTGGACGCCGCGTGTACCAAACGCACGCGGTCACCATATTTTTCACCAAACAACGCAACTGCCCCACGATCTAATGCCTCTTGGTAGGGCATTTCTTCCCACGCCACTGGCTGGTCGGCACGCACCCAGGCATTGACCCGGCGTTCGACGTCGTGGAGTTGTTCGGGCGTGACGGCACGGTTATGTGTGAAGTCAAAGCGCAGACGCTCGGGAGATACGAGTGACCCAGCCTGGGCTGCATGCTCGCCGATGACATCGCGCAAGGCGCGTTGGAGCAAGTGAGTCGCCGTATGATTGCGGATGATATGATTGCGCCGGACTTGATCGATGGCCGCATGCGCCGACTCGCCACGGGCGATGACACCATCCACCACCGTGCCGATATGCACGGTCACACCGGGGATGGGGCGTTGCGTATCGGTCACATGAATGCGACCGCGTGCCGTGGTAATCACACCGGCATCGCCGACCTGGCCACCACTCTCGGCATAAAAGGGCGTCGTATCGAGCACGACTTGGACGTCGGTGCCCACTGTCGCTTCGTGTTTGAGGTCATCGGCACTCACGATGGCCAGAATTTTGGCATCGGCTGTGGCCT
>CAZIKU010000084.1:0-8599 GCA_964539815.1 uncultured Klebsiella sp.
AAATCATCAGATAGATCATGATGGGCGTCATGATGCTATACGCAAAACGACGTTGCGACTGTTGTAACGTGTCTGGTTTGGCCATGATGCACACTCCTAGATATGCCCCGCTGTGTTGCAACGGGGCATATCGTGGCGATTTCGTGTAGTTACTTGCTGAGTTTTGCGTCGACCATGGCGTTTGCTTCATCGTTAATCTTCGCTGCGGCTTCTTCGGGTGTGACCGTGCCGGTCAACGCATCCGTCAAATTCTTGGCGATGATTTCGTAGAAGAGCTGGTCGCGGTCGGTCACGTTGCCTAGGTAGCTCCCGTGTGGCAACAGGGCAAAAGTGGCTTGAATCCACGGTTCCACAGACAGGATTTCGCTGGGATTATCGACCAGTTCCTTCATGGCTGGGATCGTCCCCGAAATCTGATTGAACTTGAGCGCATTGTCGCGGTTGGCCGTCAAGTACTTCTGCAACTTCCATGCTTCGGCACTATGCTTGGTATTGACCGATACCACCTTGCCCCAGCCAGCATCAGCAACGAATTTGTATTCACTGCCGAACATGGGTGGCAATGTCACATAGTCAAACTTGACATCTGGGTAATCGACTTTACCGACCCCTGCTGCCCATGATCCGATATAGCCAATCCCAACTTGTCCATTGAAGAAGGCCCCTGGCAAGCCATTATCGCCACCAAAGAGCACTGGGTCGAGAACTTTGTCTTCTTGGGCGTAGCGGGTCAACGTACGAATCACGTTGAGTGATTCTGGACTATTGAAGTTGAAGTGCTTGCCATCTTCGGCAAAGTAGTTGCCACCTTGTTCGAGAATCCCTGACATCAAAATGAAGCCCAATGCGTCGCCGCCCGAGAAGTGGAATCCCGCCACTGTCATCGCGCCATTGTCGACGGCGGTCATTTTTTTGGCATCGGTAATCAATGCGTTGTAGTCTTTGTAGGCTGGTGGGAAGGGAATGCCGGCCTTTTCGTACAACACCGGATTCACCAAGGCACCGCCGTATTCCAAGTTGAATTCGTTGGGCATCCCGTACAATTTGCCATCGCAGTAGTAGCCATCGAGTGGTGCCTTGAAGAAGATTTTCTCAGCTTCGGCATAGCTCATGACATCCGCAGGCGCTTCCTGTAAGCGGCCACCCTCGGCATAGTTACATACCCACGATCCGAACATTTCGATGACATCGGCTTCGGTGCCCGCAGGCATTGACGTCTGCAACGTCTGGATGAATTGATCATAGGGGAAGGTTTCGTACTTCACCTCGATGTTCGGATTTTCCTTCATGAATTGGTCAATCAATTCCTGATTCACCTTGTTGAAGGCCGAATTCTGGTGCGACCACATGCGGATGGTCACCTTTTCGCCACTCGATGCTGCCGGCGCCGCAGGCGCACTCCCACCACAGCTCACGAGCACGAGCACCAACACCAACCATACCCACTTCACGGATAAACGACTGTACATACAACCTCCTCATACAACACGACAATGTGCCACCAAATGACAAGGCTATTGCGTCTCATCCCTCGTTGACGAGACGTCACACTACAACACGACTACAGCATTGAGATTGTGTGGATTATCGGGATCTAATCCACGTGATGTAGCCCGTGCAAATGCGATACTTTGTAACAGCGGCAGTGCAATGATGCCCTGCAGCAAATCATCGCTGGCCACATCCCAGTGCATGTCGCAATCTGGTGTAGGGCCAATCGCCAACGTATGTCCACCAAGTGCTCGCATGTCTGCGAGTACGGCTTGTTCATGGCTATTCATTATCTGCGAGCCCACACTAATCACTAGCGTTTGCCCGTTGACCATTGATTGTGGTCCGTGGCGGAACTCCATGTGATGGAATGGTTCACTCGTCGTCAACGACATTTCTTTCATCTTCAAACTGGCCTCGCTGGCCAAGCCATAACGATACCCACTGCCGAGGAAGTAAAAGCGTTCGTATGCCGGATTACTCCCAATCTCCAAGCACTGCTGTTGATAGCGTGTCAGGACATCGGCACAAGCACCACCGAGTGCAGCGAGATCATTGAGATTGCGCTTGCTCAACATCCAAATCAGTGCCAGCGCCCCCATCTGCATCACCGTGAAGGCACGCGTCTGCGCAATGCTTTCTTCTTGACCTGATGGCAAAATAATATTGATATCCCCCACTGTTGCGAGTGGTCGATCCGCATAACAGGTCACCGTGATAATGCGCCCGTGTGGTGCATGCTGGCGAAACTGGGCTGCCGCACGCAACACTTCCGTCGTCTTGCCCGAACGGCTAAGGAGAATCAATGTGGGTTGCGCATGTGCAGGAATACTTGCTGCCGGATTCAACCAGAGCTCAGATGCGGGGACGGCATACGTTGGCCGTCCATCGAGTTGCTGGGTAATGCGCGCCATGGCGTGCGCCAGATAAAACGGCGACCCACACCCACTCCAAATGATGTGACTTGCCTGTGTCAATGCAGGATGCGCCCCAATATGCGCTGCCTGTGCGGTGAGTACCGCCAATGCGTCTCGCCATGCTGCTGGTTGTGAACAGAGTTCATTCCACGTATGATGTCCAAGTTTTGCCACAATTATGCTCCTCTGCTCTTTACAAACACATTTTTCAGGCCTGAATGACACGCACCCCAATTGCCGAAATCGCCGCACACACACTGTTGTCCGCATTGGAATCCGTCACAAGTGTGTCGATTGCACTCAATGGTGCCACGAACGCCGGTGCACTACGCCCGAGTTTGGTGTGATCGGCGACCACAATGACACGCTTGCCTGCACTCAAAATCGCTCGGTCAGTCATCGTTTCAGGCAAATAATCGTTGGTGAGCCCCTGAACAATATCAATCCCACGCACACCGAAAATGATTTTGTTCATGCGCAGTTCGGCTAGACTCTGTATCGCCAAGTGCCCAATAAACGACGATTCACTCTGGCGAAACATCCCCCCCAAGGCAATGATATTCACCTTGCTGTCTGCCATGCTCTGCATCACGGGCAGCGAATTTGTCACAATCGTGATGTCCTGCCGCTCACGCAACTGCTGTGCCACCGCATATGCCGTGGTGCCACTACTGATAAATACCGTGTCTCCACTCTCGATCAACCCAGCTGCCGCCATGGCAATGCGACTCTTTTCGGCGTGTTGCCATTGACTGCGTTGCAGTACGGGCGGCTCTGGTGGTGCCTGATTGACCGCAATCGCACCGCCATGGACACGCACGATATGCCCGGATTCGGCGAGTATGTCGAGATACCGCCGTGCTGTCGCTTCACTCACGTCAAACGTGGCACAGATTTCATTGGTCGTAACCTGTCGGTGCGTGACAATGTAGCGCTCGATTTGTTGAATCCGTGGGTGATGAATACTTCGCTGCATGTATCCCTCATACGCTCACAAGAATATTCGCTATCGCAAGCCAGATGTGATGGATAGTGACGATTATATGATGGAATTTGATTGTTTGCAAGTGTCAAATTGATGGTATGTGCAAGTTGCTATGCTGGGTTCCTATTTTCGTGTATGATGACAGTACGATTGTTAATTGCGACGAATGAGAGAACACCATGAAGAAGAGTGCACTATTTGTCTGGGGTGGCTGGGATGGACACGAGCCCAAGCAATGTGTTGATTTGTTTGCGCCACATCTGTTGAAACACGGCTATGACGTGACGATTTCAGATACGTTGGATAGCTATCTCGATACCGAGAAAATGATGTCATACAGCGTCATCACGCAGGTATTCACCATGAGTACCATCACCCGCGAACAAGAAAAGGGTCTCTTGGATGCGGTAGCATCAGGCGTCGGATATGCTGGGTGGCACGGTGGTATGGCGGACGCCTTCCGCAACAACACCGAGTACCAGTTTATGGTCGGTGGGCAGTGGGTCGCTCATCCCGGCAACATCATCGACTACACGGTGAACATCACCAATCACACCGACCCGATTACGGCCGGATTATCCGATTTTGCCATGCATTCCGAGCAGTACTACATGCACGTCGATCCAGGTAACGAAGTGTTGGCCACGACTACGTTCAGCGATCAGTACTGTGACTGGATCAAAGGTACGGTGATGCCCTACGTCTGGAAACGCCGCTGGGGCAAAGGGCGCGTCTTTTATACGTCGCTCGGCCACGTCGCCAAAGACTTCAACGTGCCAGAAGCACGCACCATCGTCGAGCGTGGCATGCTCTGGGCCTCGCGTGCCGAAGGCTGGGCATGGTAATCCCCACGCACATGCAGGCAGTAATCTACACTGCACCTGCATCCGCGGATCAGTTGCATCTCGGCGTGGTACCGGTTCCGGTACCACGCGCCGACGAATTGTTGGTGCGTGTGCGCGCTACCGCCCTTAATCGTGCCGACTTACTGCAACGGCGCGGCCTCTATCCCCCACCGCCGGGGGCATCCGACATCCTGGGGCTCGAAGTCGTCGGCGACGTCGTGCACGCATGTGGCGCTTGGCAAGTGGGGCAACGCATCATGGCTGTGGTCGCAGGTGGGGGGTACGGCGAGTACTGTTGTGTGCCTGCCGCCGAAGCCATGGCCGTCCCCGATGCGTTGAGTGATGCGCAGGCGGCTGCCATTCCCGAGGCGTTTTTGACGGCCTGGCTCAATCTCATTACACTCGGCAATCTGCAACCCGGCGAGTCAGTCTTTGTGCATGCGGGTGCGAGTGGCGTAGGGAGCATGGCTATCCAGCTGGCACACCACTGGGGTGCACGCGTCTTTGCTGCTGCTAGCACCCCCGATAAACGCCAGCTCTGCACCACTCTGGGTGCATCCATGGTGTGTGATTCACGCAATCCTCCGCATGCCGATGCAATCAAACACGCAACCAATGGTGCCGGCGTCGACATCGTCCTCGATATGCTGGGGGCACCAGCCTGGGACGACAACTGCGCCATGTTGGCGCGCGGTGGGCGCTTACTCATCATTGGCATGATGGCCGGTGCCAAGGCACCCATCGACCTCGGTGTGATTTTGGGCAAGAGTTTGACCATCAAGGGCACTACGCTCAGACGGACGCCGCCTGCCGCCAAAGCAGCCCTCGTCGCAGCCGCACATCCCTGGCTTGCACCGCGTCTAGCCCGTGGTGACATCGTGGCCGTGGTCGATTCAATTTACCCGATGACGCAGGTCGGTGCTGCGCATGCACGCATGGAATCCAATGCCAATGCAGGCAAAATCATCCTGGTGTGGTCATAGCCCACAGCCTTCGGCGTCATTGCACATCCGCATGCCAATTTTGGCGTGCGGATGTTGCTGTTTTGTGGTGGCAGTGATACGATAGGGACGCAACAACGATGTTGCCAACGGATTTGCGTACCGAAAGGAACTGCAAATGACGACTCTGGTGTCGCCACAAATCTTTGTGAATGCTGCGCCTGCCGTATTGATTGCCGAAAGCCTGCGTCGTAGTGATGCACAGCTCAGCAATACCGGTGCGCTGGTGGTGCGTACTGGCCACTTTACTGGTCGTTCGCCTGCCGATCGCTATATAGTGGCAGATAGCGCGATTAACGCACATGTCTGGTGGGGCGATGTCAATCAACCGATTGCCCTCCCACAGGCAGCAGCCCTCGAACAGCGTCTGCGTGCCCACCTCGCGCATGTTGATACATTCGTCTTGCATGCGTCTGTGAATGCGGATGCACGCTACGCGTACAACGTCGAACTCATCTCCGAGAGTCCATGGCATGTGCTGTTTGCCCAAAACCTCTTTCGTCGTAGCACGCATGCGCATGCGCCAACTATTTCGATTTTGCATGCGCCTTCGTTTGTTGCGAATCCTGACATCGATGGCACGCATACTGGCACCTTTATCATCCTCAACATCATGACGCGCACAGTATTAATTGGCGGGACGGCCTATGCCGGCGAAATCAAGAAAGCCGTTTTTTCATTGCTCAATGTGCTCTTGCCGCAACGCGACGTGATGCCCATGCATGCCGGTGTGAATGTCGGGCATGATGGCCAGACTGCCGTCTTTTTTGGGCTATCAGGGACAGGCAAAACGACGCTATCTACTGACCCACAGCGCCCCATGATCGGTGACGACGAACACGGCTGGAGTCAGGATGGTGTCTTCAACTTCGAAGGAGGTTGTTACGCCAAAACGATCCGGCTGTCACCGCGTGGCGAGCCGGAAATTTATGCGGCGAGTCAACATTTTGGCACGGTACTCGAGAATGTTGTCATCGACGCTGACTCGCACATCCCCGACTTTGATGATAGTTCGCTGACCGAAAACTGCCGGGCTGCCTACCCCGTCGACATTCTCACCAACATCGAACCAAGTGGCTGTGGTATGCATCCACGGCATATCATCATGCTCACTGCCGATGCCTTTGGCGTGTTGCCACCGCTTAGTCGGCTCACCGTGCCACAAGCCATGTACCACTTTTTGTCGGGGTATACGGCCAAAGTGGCAGGCACCGAGCGCGGCGTCAAAGAACCCACCGCCACCTTTTCGGCGTGTTTTGGTGCGCCGTTCATGGTGTTGCATCCGGCGCGCTATGCCGAATTACTGCGCGCACGCCTCAATGTGCATCATTCCGCGGTGTGGCTGGTCAACACCGGGTGGAGTGGTGGCGCATACGGCATTGGTCAGCGCATGCAGTTGACGCATACGCGCGCTATGATTACCGCAGTGCTGAATGATGATTTGGCGTCCGTCCCCTATCAGATTGATCCCGTCTTTGGATTAGCGATGCCCACCACATGTCCTGGTGTCCCACATTCGTTGCTCGATCCGCGCACGGCATGGGGCGACACGGCACAGTGGGAAGTGGCAGCCCGTGCGTTGGCGATGCGTTTCCACGCGAATTTTGCGCAGACTGCAGCCGAAACAACTAGCGATGTGCATGCAGGTGGTCCGCTGTATCGCGGCTAAAAAATCCTCCCTGCCGTGTGATTGCCACACGGCAGGGAGGGAGCATGCGAGCGCCTAGAAAAATCCCAACTGATCACGTGCTTCTTCGCTCATCATGGCTGGACTCCACATCGGCGACCAGACCAAGTTGACGCGGATGTCTTCCAGTGTTTTGTAGACATCACCGAGTGCACCCACCTCGCGTTTGACCTGCTCGATAATCTGTGGGCCAGCCGGACACGCCGGTGTGGTCAACGTCATATCCAAATCGACCGTTTTGCCGTCATCCAAGATGTCAACGCGATACACCAGACCCAGATTGACAATATCAAGCCCGATTTCGGGGTCAATGACGTTCTTGAGGGCCGTCTTTACGAGTTCATCAGTTAACATAACAACACATCTCCTTGTGCATCTATCCATAGAGCATCATACCATGCTTGCCAGCAATGTACCGAATGCGCCTGTCACTATTTTTTAATGTGTGTATGGTACGCTCTTTATTGGAGCGAACATTATGCATCCAGCACTGACTTCTCAGCGTCATACTAATCGGCTGGATGATATCATCAGAGAGTGGGGTTTATGAATATTCAATCACGTATTGTTGGGATTGTGGCATTGCTCGCGGTTGTGTTGGCACTCGGTGCCTCAACCACCCGCTTTGCACAAATCGATGAAGGTACCCGTGGCATTATCGTGACGCAAGGCGCTGTTGAAAGCGTCCAAGAACCTGGACTGTTTTTCCGTGCGTTTGCTCCCTTTACGCGCATCGAAATCGTGAATGTGCGTCGTCAATCACGCCAAATCGAACAAAATGTGGCAAGTAGCGACAAACAGCTGTATGACATCACCATTCAGGTTGACTACAGCCGCAAAACCGCCCCTGACGCACTGCGTTCCATGTATGGCCGCCTCGGTGTCAGCGACGAGCAACTCAATACGCAGCTCGATGGCTTTATCAGCGAAGCGCTCAAATCGGCAAGTACCCAATTCACCCTCGACCAGGCGCTGACCGATCGTGGTGGCTTTAGTCAACGCATCCGCCAGTACCTTACATCATCGCCTGGTGAAAATCAGCAGGCACCGGTGGATCAGCTCTACGTCAATCTCGAGGCCGTCAAAGTCATCGACATTAGCGTGGGTGAACAGTACGCCAAGTTGCTCGAAGAAAAGGCCAACCTAGAAGTACAAATCGAAACCGAAGAGAAGCGCCGTCAGCAGATCGAAGCCGAACAGGCCAACAACCTCTTCCGTGCCGAGCAAGAAGCAAAAGTGGCACTGACCACCGAAAAAGGTCGCACTGCTGCGGCGATTGAAGCCGCCAGCCGTGAATCACAAGTGCGCACCGTGCAAGGACAGTCGTACCGTCAGAATCCCGAGTTGTTGCGCTTGCGCGAGCGTGAGTTGATGGTCGAGATGATGAAAAACGGCAACATCTGGTTCGTTGACCCCAACACCAATTTGACGCTGTTACTCGATAATTTGGCTGCCAGCAATCCAGCGGTCACCCAGCAGATTATCCGCGAAACAGGCGTGATTACCACAACCCCGTAACCGCAACAGGCTGTCGACGCCCCCGTGATGCATGGCATCGCGGGGGCGTTTTGTGTGGGAATGTCAGCCAGTAGGGGCGTCATTGTATGGCGCCCCACGTATCATGTATGGCACGCCTTGTCGGGATGGGCGCCAGGTCGCTCGTAGGGGCGAAT
>CAZIKU010000085.1:0-8394 GCA_964539815.1 uncultured Klebsiella sp.
TACGGTAGCGCTGCACGTCGGGCGCGTATAAACGCCCAGAGTCGTTGGGCGTCTTCTCGCCAGCGCGCCGCCCATGGCACAGGATGTCGCCATACCGTCACCATCAGCACTGCCAACAAGAGCAGCATGCCGTAGACTTTGTATGACCCGATGAGAATCGACACAATACCGAGGTGCGTGGGGTAATTAAAGCTACGGAAATTCCCAAACGCGATGAGCGCATAACTCGTCGCGATGAGTGCCACGTGCGCCAATGCGGCGTGGTGATGTTGATAGTGCCACACCACAATAAAAAAGACGATGATGAGCGTCGTCGTGTAATGCATCCACGCCACGGGAATTGCGACCACCATCAATACAATAAACAACGCATACTGGAGGGCAAATGTGCTATCGTCGTCGGCCACATCACGCAACGCTACCACACATACGATACCGATTAGCACAGCAGACGCAACGGTCGTCAGATGATCCACCGTCGCGTTTGCGAAACGGAGCATGACAAATGGATCATCATAAAAGCGCGTCACAAATCCCGCCAACGTCTGATTTTCGACCCACGACGTCGTCCCACCAATACTGGGGAATACGTGGGTGACATACTGCACGTGGATGTCCCAGCCAAATACGGCAATAGCACACGCATTGCAGAGCACCATGCCGATGGCAAACCCCCAGACCACCCACCAGCGCCGTTTGATGACAAAAAAGAGGAGTAACAGGATGGGGTAGACTTTGCAGAGGGTCAAAAACGCGATAATCCCCCCCGTCCACCCATCACGCCGCTGTCGCGTCGTCCAAAGCATCAGCGTCAAACACCACAGCAACAGCACATCGTTTTGTCCATAGGCAATCGTGTCATACAACCCCTGGAAATTACTCAAGAGCACCATGCTCAGCACCCACCATAGCCAATGCAGACGCATCATGCGCACCCACAGTGCCATGGTGGCAATGAACAAACCGATGTTGACCCAACGGAATCCATCGAGCACTGCTTTGGTGTCATATGCGACAAACGGCGTAAAGAGCATAATATAAAACGGTGGACGTTTGTTGATTGCTGCAAATGGATTCGCCACTGCTTGCTCGACTGAATACAAACTGCCCGTGCTCGCCCATTGCCGCGCCGCATTCACCCACACTTCGAAATCACTACTGCTATAACGAAACATCGGCGCCGCCAAGCGCAACTGATGAAAGACTGCAACGACCACCAATCCTACGACCATCACCCACAGGTGCAGCTGTGGCACAGGCCATACCTGGTCCCGTTGTGCCCACGCCAGCACTGCACCCAACACGAGCGTAATCAACACCACCGGCCCCATCCAGGGCTGGTACGTGTAATAGCGAATATACATGTTGTCCGATACCAGCACCATCTGAAAGAGTGGCAATGTCCACCAGGCAAGCGCACACACCACCGGCACCGCCATCCCGGGCACCATCCAGCGTCCTTGGGCATCACGCGCCGTCATGTGCGTGATGCGCATGACGATGAGCGCAAGCGCACAAATGGCCAACCACGCCACCAGCCAATGCCAGTGCGGCAACGTTTCAACGACGTGTACCGCTGCGATGAGAACTGCACCGAGTGTCACCCCATAGGCCATCAGCACAGCATGGCGCCAGGCATAATCGAGCAGACGCATCACGATGAGTGTCAGCATCCATGTTGCCACAATCATCCATACCGCATAGGAAATTCCAGCGGGCAAACGCGTTGCCGTGGTCGTCAATTGCGTCACCACCACACCCAAATTACGGTTATCGGCGGCGACACGTTGCGGTGGTGACGTCAGTGCGACCGCGTGATTCCATGTCGACCATGGCGCGGGCGCCAGCAATACGGCAAAGCGCCGTGGCATCTGAGTAACCGGCAATGACACACGCTGACCACTATGTGTCCGGAGCGTACTCACCAGTGGTGCACCTGCTTCCGTCTGCCCGGTCTGGAGTTCGAGCGTACCGATTACCCACCCCTGCGTGAGGACGGGCAGACGCACAGTGCTCGCCGGCATCGTCCAGCGATAGCGGAACGTTTGCCCTTCGGTAGCATACACATCGTCAAACCAACGTGCATCATACTGACCAACAGTAACAGTCGTCGCCATATGGGCAAGCACACGCTGCATTTGCCATAGCCCAATTATGCTTAGCAATAACACAACTGCAATAATCGCCCGACGTATGATATGGGGATGGTGCATGGGTGCTCTCTTTATCATCACGCTACCCATTATAGCGATGAACGATTACACACAGATGAATATTGCGTTTTCGCAAAAAAATGTGCATATGCAAAATACGAATTCATATGGTACTATTGTACATAGCAAGCAAACTATCAATACAACCGTTTCAAAGGTGAGGGCATGTCAGCGCAACCCGATTTTGCATTACATGTAAATAAACTCACGATGCATCGGGCGCGCATCATGGACTTTCCGTTACTACAGGCACTCCTCGACGATTGTGCCTCAACGTTGCATGTCCGTTATGGGATTGGGCCATGGGGGATTGCCACCACAATCCGCCAAATGGAACGGCACATGACCGATCACCATATCATGGTAATCAACTACATGGGAGTGAGTGTCGCCACATTTAGTCTGGCACCAACGCCACCTTCGTGGTACGATGTGTCGCTGTTTAGTCCGGCCAACAACGCTGGGTATTTATACAATTTGTGCGTGTTGCCATCGTTTCAACGCCGCGGTGTTGGGCTATGGAGTATTCAGCGTGCCCATACGCTGGCACAGACCATCGGCTACGATGCCGTACGCTGTCATTTATATGCCGAGGTCAGCGAATCGCATCATTTCGCGCATCGCGCCGGCTATGTGTGGTGTGGCAACGTGGTACATACGCGGCACGTGCATCTGCTGTGTGAACATCTTTTTGGCGAAGAATCACGCTAACGCGCGGGATTCGTCTTCGCGCGCTGCCTGCCAAATCCACCAACATAGCAGCCCCGTCAACATCACCATGCCATAGAGTTTGTATGAATCGGTGACAATCGTCACCCATCCTACGTCCACGGCAAAGACGAAACTGAGAAAATTCCCGAACCCGATCAGCGCAAAACTCGTCGCCAGCAGTGTCGCCTGATACCACGGTAGTGTGCGCGGTGCAGCATACCACAGCACCACAATCAACACCAGCCACAACGGCACCTGATAGCCTATCCATGCCACGGGTATTGCCAGCGCTGTCATCATGACGACGACGGCAAATTGCATGGCGAATGCCTGATGGTGCGTGGCAAATCGCTTGGCACACACCACAAACAATCCGGCCAATACACCGAGCGAAACCAACGTGGTAATCGGCGCCCACACGGCGTCCGTGAACGGAGCGAGCGGATACGAAGGTGCCACAAGCCGTGCGATAAATGCAGCAATGGTCTGATTTTCGACATAGGCAGTAGTCCCACCAATAATCGGTAATACGTCGAACACAAAGATGTAATAGTCGCGCCAGCCCAGCACCGCCATCCCTACCAAATTCAGCACGATGCCACCCATAATCGTGCCCCGGACCGCATACCAACGCCGTTGCAATACAAACCAAATCAGAAATACTGCCGGGTACATTTTGATGCTAATCAACAGCGCCACAATCCATCCCGCCGCATCATCGTGATCGTGATACAGACACCAGTAGATGATGGTGCACAACCATAATACGACGACATCAATTTGGCCATACTTGAGCGTCTCGAGCACAGGATTGAGATTGACACATACCAGCAACGCCCCCACCCACCACATCCACTGTACGGGGCGAATAATCCGTAGCCAGATATATGCGGTCCAAACTATTAATCCAACATCAATGATGCGATAGATGCGCAACAACTCCATCTCGTTGAAAGATGCAAGTGGGATGAAAAACATGCCGTAGAGTGGGGGATATTTGTAGACATACCCAAAGACATCACCAGCAATTTGCGGTACATCGTACAGCGATCCCGTGGCAAGCCAATGGCGTGCCGCAATCACCCATACATCGAAATCCGCGCTACCAACGTGTGCCATCCCCTGCCAATTCATGACCAAATAGACGAGCGAACTTACGGCAGATACCCACAACACGGCCCACTGCGACAGCGATTCCCACCACGGCCATTGATACCGGCGTGACAGCAGCGCGATACCTGCAATCACAGCCATGGCGGCAGTCGTCCAACCCAAAAGTTGCGTGGGATAGACGGCAAATCCACGCACATAGATGCCAGATTCAATCAGCGCACGTTGTAGCCATGGCATCACCAGCCAGGCACTTCCACACAACAGTGGCAAAAGTCGCCCTGCGACACCCAGTCGCCCTGATGGCTGGCGGGTCACCCACCCCATCAGACGCATCCATGCCTGCCATACAATTCCTGCCACCGCACAGACCGCCGGCCAGTGCAACCATGGCAACGTGTCGCTGGCACGGAGTATCAGTGCCCCCAACAAGGCTACAACTACGCCGAGTGGAAAGAGGGTACGTAGCCACCATACCCGCACGTCGAGGAGTGTCACCACCGCCCACACTGCCAGCGCCGTCGCCGTGAGTACCAGCCACACATACGACTGCCACGGCCACCCCGTCTGGAGCGGTGTGGTGCGCCATTGTGCCATCAGGATGCCAAGCTGGCGCTGATCTGTAGTCAGCACGGGTGTGGCGACATCCAACTGCCATGCATCCGACCAGTGGAGGAGTGGAGCGCGCCATAATAACGCATAGCGCCGTAGTTGCCATCCCGCCACACTGAGTTGTTGTGGTGGGAGTCCCGCACTAGTCACTGTCACCACCTGCGCCGGCAACCCGTCGGGACGACCATTGAGGAGCCAGAGCTCTGCGACATGCCATCCAGCCCGCATGGCCGGCATCTCTACTGTCGCCCGCGGCTCCGACCAGCGCATGGTGCGCTCACCAATCACTTCTGGGTCATACCACTGGCGCACATACCACGCATCGTGACGTCCAGCCTGCACCGTCAATGCACTCGTCGGGATGGCAAATGCCATTCCGACGAGCATGACAACAGGCACCAGTGCCCAGATGATGCGTTGATAGCTCCCCAGCAGACGCTTCATGCACTTCCCTCGATATGCTGATCTTCTAGATTGTGCAACGTCGGCCATAGCATGATTAATGGCACCAATGCCCACATAATCACGACCGCCACACGAAACCAAATTTGCAAGCCAAAATAATCTGAGGCAGGTCCTGCGAGCGCCAATCCAACGGGCGCGACCAACCCCGACATGCTCCCCATCAGCCCCATGATGCGTCCTTGTAGTTCGGCGGGGACGGTGGACTGCAAAATGGCAAAGAGCGGTCCATTGGTGAGTGGTTGCGTCAGTCCAATCAGCGCCATCGCCCCAATCGCCCACCACAATCCGCTCCCACCGACCCACGCCAACACGGTCACCGCGAGCGCCATACCCACCAGACCCAACGCCATGGTGGTCATGCGCCGTTTGAACCCACCCCAGACACCCAATACCACGGACCCTACAATCATTCCGATACCCACCGCCATTTCAAACCAGGCTAGCTGAATCGCACCACCGTTGAAGTGATTTTTGACCAACAATGGCAACAAGGTAAACGCAGGGGTGAGAAACAAGTTCAACAACATGGCAATCACCAAAATCGCCATCAGTCCTGGCCACCGAGCTACATACAGAATCCCAGCTTTGGTGTCGTGCCACATGCTCGGGCGCGATTCGACGGGTGGTGCAGTCAACGCCGGTACAATCACCGTCAACATCATGATGGCGGCAGCAACACCCAAACACATCTCGAGCAACAAAATCCCATCGAGATGAATGAATTCAAGCAATAATGCACCAAATGGTGGCGCCACAATCGCTACTGCACCTTCTCGGAGCTGATTAAAGCCCGAAACACGCTGTAATTGCGACTCAGGCACCATCAATGGCGTCACCGCCGAAATCGCCATAAAGTGGAACTGCCCCGCCAATGAATTCACAAACATCGTGGCATATAAATGCCATAACTGCAACATGTTGTAATGCGAAAGCGCATACAAAATCAATGCGCTCGTCGCGAAAATCAGATTACTCGCAATAATAAAGACTTTGCGGTTGTTGCGATCTACAATTGCCCCAATAAATGGGCCAAGTATAATCCCTGGCAGCATGCTCAGCATCGTGCCCGTCGCAAGCGCCGTCGCAGAGCCGAATGTCTTGGTTACCCACCACACCAACGCAAAATTCGAAAACGCCCCACCAAAACGTGCCACCGTTTGACTCACCCAAAACACCACGAACCGCCGTACCCACTGCCTATCTACTGTTTGCATGGCTTCCTTCGTATCATTCCATTGTGCGCAATAGACACATTGACATCAAAGCGATATCATTATAACATCACTTCAACATCAAATTCATCAATACAGCTGTGATGCGTAGCGCTACTTAGCCACGCAAACAGATACTCCGTGGCACGAGCCCAATAGACTGCCAAAATGCGCGACCTTGTGGGTTACTCAACAGCACATCAAGTTCGACGGTATGCCCATCAAGGGCCGCCTTGAGCAGGGCAAATGCTTGGCGTCCCAGGCCTTGGCGGCGCATCGATGCCACAATGAAAAAATGGCGGATGTAGTACGGTGTGCGCGCCATATCGACGAGGGTATACCCGACGATATCATCGGCGCGCACAAAGAACCAAGCACGATACGTCCCGCGCAAAAAGTGCTGCATCCGCGTAGTGAGTTCTGCTTCATCCATCGGATTATCCGAGCCCTCTGCCACGATGAGTTGTTTGTTCATGCGGGCCAGATGGGCACAATCATCGAGTGTGGCAGGAATCAGTTTCATGACGCGCGCTCCAGCACGGTCACACTTTCGACGTGTGCGGTTTGTGGGAAGCAGTCGACGCTCGTCACTGCAGTAATACGATAGCCGCCAGCCACCAGCACCTGCACATCGCGTGCTAACGTGCCAGGGTGACACGACACATAGACGATACGCTGTGGGGTCAATGCCAGAATCCCATGGATCGCGTCAGGATGACATCCACGGCGTGGTGGATCGAGCACTACCGCATCAATATCACTGACCTGCGAGATGGCTTTTTCGACGGGCGCAGTATACCAGGCCACATTTTCGAGTCCATTGAGATTGGCGTTGTAGAGGGCATTTTCGACGGCTGGGGCATACTCTTCGATGCCGATGACGCGCTGGGCCCGCTGTGCGAGTGGCAACGTGAATGTGCCAGCACCGCAGTACGCATCGAGAATGCGCCATTCCGAGATATCCGGACCGAGCCCGGCAATCACCGCATCACACAAGGTGCGGGCTGCCGCCAACGAAACCTGGAAAAAGGTGTTGGCACCGAGATGAAAGGTCAAGCCGTAATGCGTCTCCGTGATAGTCTCGTCACCCTCATGCACACCATACGGCATGAGGACACCGACCACCGCTGGGCAGGCTGCCACCCATGCTGCCCGAATGGCAATCGCGTCGCGGTTGGGCAGATCAGCAAATGCGGCTACAATTGCCCCCGTGGTTTCGCTCACGCGCAAACTGGCTTGCCACGGCGTACGTGGTGCCAGCTGATACGCACGCACAACGGTACGCAAAGCAACGACGGCTTCTTGGAGCGATGGATGGAGCAGCGGATCATCGGCGACCTCGGTCACATGGGCTCGTTTGTCACTTTTGTAGCCCAGATAGGTGCCGTAGCCATGCAGATGCACCGTATTGCGGTAGTGCCATGGTGCAGAAGCCACCTGTTGCACCACTGCCGGGATATCGACGAGTTTGCCTAGATAGGTCAATTGTTCATGCAAAATTTGTGCTTTGAATTGGCGTTGGGCAGCAATGTCTATGTGTTGCCACTCCATGTGTGGCGCATCAGGAATGCGGGCAGGCACACGCACGGGTGCCGGCTGTATGATTTCTTTGACGGTGGCTTTGAGGAAATTTTTCTGCACGTCCGTAAGCGCGACACGCACCTGTTCACCGGGCAGGGCACCATTAACAAAACAGGCCATCCCATCAATGCGCGCCACTGCATCACCACCCTGTGCCATAGCATGCGGCGTCAGGACGTATTCTTCACCACGATTATGCATCTCTGATTTCCTCTACCACGAGTTGTCGGCATGTGCCAACGACATTTGATTGTAACAGGTTCTCCTGTGTGACCACACATGCCTAGTCGTAAAAGACGGCCAAGTCTTCGTTTTTGCCGATGAGTACCAGCACGCTTTGGGCACTAATCACACTATCGGCGGGTGGTGAGATGAGTAGCGATTGGGTAGTTTTGATTGCAATCAGCGTGACACGATAGTGTTTGCGCAAATCGATTTCGTCGAGTGTTTTGCCTACAAACTGCCGCGGTGCTTGGATTTCGACAATGTGA
>CAZIKU010000086.1:0-8311 GCA_964539815.1 uncultured Klebsiella sp.
TATGCATACATTCTCGAACCACGCATATGTAATCTCCGCACGAATCATTGGACTCTCGCTGACGGCGCTGTTGTTATTCATACAACAGCGCCCCATTGACTGGTGGAGTCTGTGGGTGGCCTTGATGTTGGGTACCATCATGCTCATGATGATGGTACAACCGGTTATGCGAGTGGCCGTCCGACAACCGTGGATCCTTGGTGTGGATGTGGCGATTGCTGCGATGGTCGTAGTGGTCACTGAACCGTGGAATAGCCCGTTTTTTGTTTACGCATGTGCCGTATTGGCATTACCCGCTGTGGTGAGTGGATGGCGTGGTGGGTTGCTGGCTGGGTTGTTGTGTGCAGGATTGGTCTTTGTGTTAGTACCAATTTTAGATATTTCATTTGGTACTGAATTACCTCATATATGGTTCCGTTGGGGGCTGGTCGCTATTGGGCCAGCCATGGTTGGTGCAGTCATGCCACATGTGCTATCGCGCATTCGTTCCGCTGGATATGCGACAATGACGCCACCCCCTTCTGCTGATGGTACAACGCCACCGCCATCTGTGCGCTCCTGGGATACTGTAGGTTTCGGTGGTTGGTGGGCTGAACGAATTAGTCGCCAGCAACCCGATGGTAATGTGGCCGTCAGCTCACGCGTCGAAACGTTACGTGTGGTGCTCTATGAACCCGTCGATGCGTCGCTTACTCTGCTTGAATCTGTGCACTCCTATGCAGAACGTTTTGAACAACAGGCGTTGGTGGCGACGCGGGTGGTTGTGTTAGGTCGGCCAAGCCCGCATGATGAACTATTTACGCCCATTATTCGTCGAGTGCTGATAGAGTCGTTAATGAATGTGGCGCAACATGCCAACGCAGATAGTGTGGTTATCATGTTACGATACGACAAGAATATGCTAACGATTCTTGTCAATGATGATGGGAAAGGCTTGCCAACAACCGGTATCCATCGTGCCGGATTGCATTCCCTGCAGTCATTGATGTATCGTGCAAGTGAACTCGGTGGAAGGCTCGAAGTCTTCAACCATTCACCTGCAGGAGTTGCGGTGCGACTGATGGTGCCGCTCGCTCTTGCCTCATAGGCTGTGCCATGCAATTAATGCACCGAATCTTGTTGTTCGTGAGTATTGGAATTCTGCTCTTTGGGATTTCGCGCCCACCTGAGCAAGAATCACTATGGCTTGTCTGTGTATGGCTCGCAAGTGTGCCTGTGACAATATTGGCACTGCGTCAAATCCCCTTGCAACTTCGCGTCAATGACACTCAAAATTCCCTGCAATCACTGATTACGGTCATTGCCGTGCTGTTTGGTATGCTGTCACTTCAGCTGATGCGTAATCAAGTCATATGGTCAAAGTATCTCGAACAAAAGACCTCGGTGAACGAGACAACGGGCGAGACCTTGAGCAACATTCGCTTGCTCAATTCGAGTCTGACTACTGTGCGTGGTGAAATGCGCGACCGCAATGGTACCCCTATTGTGACATCTGTTGTCGGCCCGCATGGATATGCCTCACGCGCATATCCTGTCGATAATCCGAGCGCATTTGCACCAGTTGTCGGAATGCTCAATTATCGGTATGGGGTATCGGGGTTAGAAGCCAGCTATGCCGATTACCTCACCGGCGATCGCAACATGCTCGGACGATTTTTGCGCATGTTCAATCCGCAACCCGCCAAAGGCGATGACATTGAGTTGACCATTGATGCGTCGCTGCAACAAGCAGTGGCACGCATCATGGCGAACAATGTAGGCGCGGCAGTGGTGCTTGATCCACGGACGGGGGCGGTGTTGGCCATGGTAAGTGCGCCGACATTCAACCCACAAGCATTGGCGATGGATGTCAATCAAGAACGCATTGCCGACCAAGAACGCATCGATGCCAATTGGCAATCCCTCCTCGATCCTGCCAACAATCAGCCACTGCTGAATCGTGCCATCCAAGGGCACTATCCACCTGGCTCGACATTCAAGCTGGTCACCGCAGCGATTGCACTCGAACATGCCGGGATTGCCCGCCCTGATGATATTACCTGTCCCGAAACACTCGAAGTCGAACCGGGTGCACCACCGGTTGTGAATGCGGTGACGGATCTTGCGCGGTTTACCGGTGATCCAGCGAGTCTACGGAGTGTCATTGCCTTTTCGTGCAATACTGCGTTCGCACAATACGCGTTGCGCCTCGGTCAATACCGACTTGTGTCTGGTGCAGAACGCTTTGGTATGGCAATTCCAAGCAAGCCCGACGAAGCAATCGTGATGGATGATATGCCGACGTTACCAAGTCTCATCTATGCAAATTCGGGTTTTCTCGAGCGATTGCCCGGCCTCGCCGATACAGGCTTTGGTCAGGGTGAATTGCAAGTCACCCCCCTTGAAATGGCGATGGTGGCGGCAACCATCGGCAATGATGGCGTGCTGATGCGCCCCTATATCGTCGAACGTGTGGTGCGTGGCAATGGCACAGAAGTCTATCGTCATGGTGCGACAGCCGTGCGTCGCGCAGTATCGAGCCGGACTGCGGCCACTATTCGTGATGCGATGCGCATGGCCGTAAAAGAAGGCTTCGGTAAAGCTGCACAATCCGTCGAAGGCATGGATATTGGTGGTAAGTCGGGGACTGCAGAGTATGATGGTATCCATACGCATGCCTGGTTTGTGGCACTTGCTCCCATCGAGAATCCCCGCTTTGCTGTGGCAGTTGTCTTGGAGGCCGGTGGCGAAGGGTCCGGCATCGGTGCAGCCACTGCTGGGCAAATCATTCGAGCCGCTGTTGACACCGTCCAACCATAAACAGAGGAGTACACTATGACACCACGACATGCAAGTATTTCACGTACGACTGGAGAAACAAGCATTGAATTGAGCATAAGCATTGATGGATCAGGGAAATGCCACGCCAATACCGGCATCGGTTTTCTCGACCACATGCTGACACTCTTTGCCAAGCACGGGCTCTTTGATGTGCAGGTGGAAGCCAAAGGTGATATCCATGTAGATGATCACCACACCGCCGAAGATGTCGCTATTTGTCTAGGACAAGCCATCGACATGGCGCTTGCAGATCGGCGTGGTATCGTACGCACTGCCCACAGTTATGTCCCTATGGACGAAGCCTTGGGATTCGTCGCAATCGACTTGGGTGGGCGTCCTTATGCGGTGTTTGATGCGGAATTCGTCACACCTCGTGTCGGTGCACTTGGCACTGATGTCATCTTTCATCTCTTTGAAAGCATTGCCATCCATGGCCGCATGAATCTGCACAGCCGGGTGCTCTATGGCAAAAATGACCACCACAAAGTCGAAGCGCTCTTTAAGGCGTTTGCCCGTGCACTAGACGCAGCCACACGCATTGATGCGCGACTCGGTGATGCCATCCCCAGCACCAAAGGTGTGCTCTAGTCGTTGTGTGTTGACCGGGTGGGTGCTGGGACAATCAGTGTCAGTGCCCATCCTGCGACACCTGCCAAACACACCGTACCCAACCAGATATGTACCGGCCATAGAATGACAGTCGTTGCCTTGATAACGAGCATGTAGCAAAGACTGGTCATGAATGCGACCACAAATGCATGGGTGCGGATTTGGCGCATCCATGGCTGCTGCTGCATCAACACACGTATGCCTTCGCTGACTATCCCGGCCACGAATGCGCCAATCGCAAAGCGATATTCATCGCCCATCAAGGCAATTCCAAGTGCATTCACGAGTAATATGCCGGTGAGTGCACCGTACGGCATGCGTTTTTGCATGAGGAACAAGGCAACCCCTGCGGTGAGTGCGCTGTTGGCTACTGTGCCAGCAATGCCGGTCATGATGCCTGTACTGCCGGCACGCAGTGTTTCGGGCCATACAATGCCGTATGGGTGATTAAACTGCCACATAAATGTGATAACCGACCATGCTGCACCGGCACTCACGATGTACGGCAGGCGTTGCCAGCCGCGTTTTGTGCCATCATCAAGGCGAGCACCTGCCCCAATGATAAAGAACATGCTCCCAGCAAGCATGAGATGTGGTGGGCTCAATAGCAGTTCAATCCCGTTTTCGAAGCCATACGTCGTATGCCACCACAAATCGCTGACACCTGCCAGCGCAAACATGGGTGCGGCCACTACCGCAGTGCGCAAAGGAATCGGCAGTGCGGTGTGCCATGGTGTCCCATTGCGTTGTGCGATTGCAATGATGATCAGCAAAGTCAGCGCCACAACTAGATATCCAGAATAAAAGACCGCATGCCACGGCGTGAAAAAGGTATTATCGACTTTGTTGTGGTTGTGTGCCCAACCATCCAAATACAGCCCCGCCACAAACCACAAACTGCCAGGGACAAGCATCCATGCCATGGCATGATGACTGACGAGGCGCGCCTGAATGTGTTGCATCTGCTGTATAAGTGTGTGTCGTCGTATCATGCTGATGTTCCTTGTGCAGCGCTTTCGCGTAGTGTTGCGATGGTGCTGATTCCATAAGCAACGCCGATTGACATAACTAAATTGCCAATACTCATTGTTGGTCCCCACATGAGGATGCCTGCATATTTGAGGATGATGATGTACCCAATCCCAAATACACTAGTCCAAATCAAGGCGATAGTGCGTAGCGAATGATGTGGGGCATTCCAGCGTATTTCTACGACCAGTGCAGCAAGCAGTAACAATGGGACGAAACGCCATTCATCGCGAATGAATGCGAGAACGATTCCGAGGAGTACGCTCGCAACGGTGAACGACCAACGAGGTGCAGCGTGGATGGACATCCATATCAAGACGATCAACCATACTGCGACAAAAATCATGTATCCAGTGACACCGATACCACGCGTTGTATCACCACCACTAACCATTTCTGCATAGACTGAGCTGATTGGTGCAAGAAATTGTGTCAATGTGAGCATCATGGTTGCGGCCAACCCGCCACTGACTGCCCCCAGTCGTGTGAGTGCGCCAGTGCTACTGCGTTGCGTACTAGGGAGTGCGACCAGCGCCGCAATCAATGATGCCAGGATGATATGCGGAGGGCTCATTTGAGCGGAAATATCGAGCTCGAAGCCAAATAAGGAATGCCATACAAGATCGGCTGCACCACAGAGTGCGACGATTGGCAGCAGTGCAAAGCCGAAGCGATGTGCGCTGAGCGGCGATATTTGTTGGCGTGACAACCATCCATACCAAGCCGTGCTGCCGAACAATCCCGTGTAGAGTATTGCATGCCAAGGAGTGAAAAACGTGTTGTCGACGGCGCCATGGGCATGGGCCCAGCCATCGAGGGTCATCCCTGCAATGATCAGACATGAAAAGACGAACGATATGCCATGGTAATGTTGTTTCATAGGTGTTCTCTAGAGCGACTATTGGGCATCATCATACCATATTGTTTCAGGTTTTCATCATTGCAATAGGAGATTATTCTATGCTACAATTTTTATGTACCCTGTCCATCACCATATAGTGGTGCGTCTGTGGAATTCGCTGATGTGACCATCAGCGGCGCGATTGGCAACGATGCTCATCGTGTTAGCATTCAACGAGGAACGTATGAACAGACTTACCGGGTTTGAGCAGTCGGCGGTATGGGCCGTACTTGGCATGTCATTGCTTGGTATTGCGTATGCCTTCTATCTGCGTGCACAAATTCTGTCCCAAGACAAAGGGACGGCACGAATGCAAGAAGTGTGGGGATTCATCAAGTCAGGTGCCAACGCCTACTTGAGTCGTCAGTTCCGCACCATCAGCATTTTGATTGCCGTACTCACGTTTGTCCTCGGGGCGAGTGTGCTCATTATTCCCCCTACCCACGAAGCCGTTGAGCGCTTCGGCAGTGCCGAGGCCGCCGTATGGTGGGTCGCAATCGGGCGTGCTATCGCTTTCCTCATGGGCTCACTGTTCTCGTACACCGTCGGCTACGTCGGCATGAATGTCGCCGTGGAGGGTAATGTGCGTGTGGCTGCGGCTGCGCGTCAGGGGTACAATCCTGCGCTTCAAGTTGCGTACCGTTCAGGGACAGTCACCGGCATGTTGACCGTCGGTCTCGGCTTGCTTGGTGGTACCTTGATTTTCATCGTCTTTGATATCAGTGCCCCGGATGCCCTCCTTGGGTTCGGTTTCGGTGGCTCGTTGATTGCGCTCTTCATGCGCGTCGGTGGTGGTATTTACACCAAGGCTGCTGACGTCGGTGCTGACCTCGTCGGCAAGGTCGAAGCCGGCATTCCCGAGGATGACCCACGCAACGCTGCCGTCATCGCTGACTTGGTCGGTGACAACGTGGGCGACTGTGCGGGTATGGCAGCAGACGTCTTCGAAAGCTTTGAAGTCACCATCGTCTCTGCCTTGATTCTTGGCTTGGTGCTTGGAGATGCAATTCTCGGTACCATCGGTGATGGCCAATACGATATGCGCTTTGTTATTTTCCCCTTGATTCTCCGTGGCATCGGTGTCATCGCCTCACTCATTGGTAATACCGTTGTCAGCACGGACGAACAAAAACGTGATGCCATGGGTGCCATGAATCGTGGCTTCTACCTGGCTGCATTGGTCTCTGTCATCGGATTTGCGCTGGTGACACAGTTCTACATGATTGATCCAACCACGGGTGCTGTGGACTGGAAGCCATTCCTGGCGACGGTGTCGGGTGTAATTTTGGCCATTGCGCTCGATAAACTGACCGAATACTATACCTCGACGGCACACAAGCCCGTCCGTGAAGTCAGTAAAGCATCGACAACTGGTTCTGCCACCAATATTTTGGCGGGTACGGCGTTGGGCATGGAATCGAGCATGTGGGCCGCAGTCGTCATCGGTATTTCCATCGTTTCTTCGGTACTGATTTACGCCGGTGAACCTGCGGCAATCCAGTTTACAGCCATTTTGTATGGCGTGTCACTCACTGGGATTGGGATGTTGACGCTGACGGGCAACACCATTTCGATGGACTCATTTGGACCGATTTCGGATAATGCCAACGGCATCGGTGAAATGTCTAACCTCGACAAAAACGCCCGCAACGTGATGGATGATTTGGATGCCGTCGGTAACACGACCAAAGCTGTCACCAAAGGTATCGCCATCGGTTCTGCGGTGATTGCAGCAGTTGCACTCTTTGGCTCGTTTTTGACCGATGTCGGCAAAGTGCAACAGCAAATTGGTGAAGTCGCCTTGACCGGCATCAATGTTGCGGCACCGATGGTCTTTATCGGTCTGCTCATCGGTGGCGCTGTGCCGTTTCTCTTTTCGTCAATCATGATTCATGCAGTATCCCGTGCCGCCGGCCAAATCGTCGAAGAAGTCCGCCGGCAGTTCCGTATCCCCGGAGTCATGGAAGGAACTGTTCTGCCCGACTACGCGCGCGCCGTGAGTATTTCGACGGGTGCCGCCCAAAACGAACTCATCGGTCTCGGTATTTTGGCAGTGGTAGTGCCGATGATCGTCGGCTTTGCCCTGGGTGTTGAAGCACTCGGTGGGTTCTTGGCTGGCGTCATCCTCTCCGGGCAGTTGCTGGCTGTCTATCAGTCCAATGCCGGTGGTGCTTGGGACAACGCCAAAAAATACATCGAAGAAGGCAACTTCGGTGGCAAGCACTCCGAGCCACACAAAGCCGCAGTGGTCGGCGATACCGTCGGAGATCCACTCAAAGACACCGCTGGTCCGGCGTTGAATCCGATGATCAAAGTGATGAATCTGGTGTCGCTGATTATTGCACCCATCATCGTGACTGCGCGCCCCAACGGACAACCGCTCAGCCTCAATGTGATACTGGTGTTGGTGGTCTGTCTTGCCGGTTTCGTCTGGTCAATCTGGCGTTCCAAGCAGCCGGCCAAACCCATCGAATAAGATGTGCGTGTATTGCACGACGGGCGAACTCCCCAACGATCATGCATCGTTGGGGAGTTCGTGATTGCAGACGTATACATCAATAAAAATCACCCCCCAGAGCAGATGCTCGGGGGGTGGATTGTCAGCTCATCCACGTGAATCGCGCCTTCCACGCAGGAATCCCTGGTCTGTTTTGAGACTTGACGTGCGTTGCTACTAGTTGCGTGAACCTGGCTTGTGTGAAGGGAAGCAGGATTCGCAGTAGACTGGTTTGTTGTTGCGTGGTACAAACGGGACCACAGCCTCGCCGCCACAGGCATCACACGTTGTGGTGAAGCGCTCGCGCACGGGCTGGTGTGAACCGCCACTGCGGTAGCCACCGTCTCCGCGGTTGATCTGGGCCTTGCGGTTCTTGCGGCAATCGCCACAGCGAGTCGGTTCGTTGGTGAAGCCCTTCTGGGCGTAGAATTCCTGTTCGCCTGCAGTAAACACAA
>CAZIKU010000087.1:0-2886 GCA_964539815.1 uncultured Klebsiella sp.
GCAACGACGACTGGCAACGCAACATGGATCGCCTGACACGCAAACACGATACGGCGCGCACCAAGGTACCAGCCCCCGTCATCGAGCATGTGGCTGGTGCTCGTGTGGGCATCATCGCCTACGGCTCGAGCCATGATGCAGTGCGAGAGGCTCGTGACATGCTCCGCACCCAAGGCATCGAAAGTAGCTACATGCGCATCCGTGCCTTGCCTCTCAACGACGACATCAGTGCCTTTGTGGCACAATACGACGAAGTCTACGTCGTTGAACTCAACCAAGACAGCCAGATGTTGCAGCTGTTGTGTGTGCATGTTCCCATCCACGCCGGCAAACTGCGTCCGGTCAATTTGTGTGATGGCTTGCCACTCACTGCCACATTCGTACTCAACCGCATTTTGTCGCACCGTGGTGCCTAGCGAATAGAGGATACTACCATGACCACTGTTGCAAATCGTCCAACCAATGCAATCGGCCTCACCACCCAAGATTACCAGGGCGGGCAGACGACACTCTGTGCCGGCTGTGGGCATAATTCCGTGACCAGTCAGATCATCGCGGCCTGCTACGAGCTTTCCGTGGATCCCCGTACCATGGTCAAGATGAGCGGTATCGGCTGCTCGAGCAAGACGCCAGCCTACTTCCTCAACCGCTCGTTTGGCTTTAACACCCTCCATGGACGCATGCCGTCAGTCACCACCGGGGTAGCGTTGGCCAATCGCACACTGTCACCAATCGGTATCAGCGGCGACGGCGATACCGGTAGTATCGGTCTCGGGCAGTTCAAACATATGATGCGCCGCAATGTGCCGATGGTCTATATCGTCGAAAACAACGGCGTCTATGGACTCACCAAAGGACAACATTCTGCCACCGCCGATGTCGGTCAAAACCTGAAATATGCCGGCGTCAACGAGTTGCCCCCCATCGACGTCTGTGTCGAAGCACTCGCAGCAGACTGTGGCTTTGTGGCACGCTCATTTGCCGGCGATGCCAAACAGGTGCGCGAACTCATCAAAGCGGCTATGTGCTACGAAGGTACTGCCGTCATCGACATCATCAGCCCGTGTGTGACCTTCAATAATAGCGATGACTCAACCAAAAGCTACGGCTATGGCAAAGAGCACGAAGAGCGCATTCAAGACATCACCTTTATCCCCAGCTACAACGAAGTGCAGGTCGACTACGAGCCCGGCACCGAGCAAGTGGTGCGCCTCCACGATGGCCCCGTCATCAAGCTACGCAAACTCGACCGCGACTACGACCCCACCAAGCGCTTCCAGGCCATTCAACTCCTCGAAGAAGCACGAAGCAACAATGTCTTTGTGACGGGCTTGATCTACATCAACGAAAAGCGCCCCACTCTCCAGCAAGTGATGGACTTGGTGGATACCCCACTCGCCTACCTGCCCGATTCCGCACTGCGCCCCAGCAAAAGTGCCTTCGATGCGGTCATGGCCGAATTCTAAGCAACACACAACGCTGACCGCCACGCACACGTACTGCGTGGCGGTCATTTATTGGGAGTCAACATGACACACATTTATCACATGATCCTTGCTACCCGCTGGCAACAATGGCCCGTTGGACAGGAATACCTCCCCCTCGAATACGCCAACGATGGCTTTATCCACTGCACTGCCGGCGATGAACTCATGGTCAAGGTGGCAAATCGGTTTTATCAGGCTGTACCGGGCGACTTCCGCGTGCTTGTCATCGACACCACACGCCTCACGAGCCCCTTGCACTGGGAAGCACCATCGCCCGGTGATACGCTCGCACCGCTCTTTCCACATATCTATGGTCCCATCAACTACGATGCGATCGTCACCAGCAAAGCAATGCAACGTGATGCTGATGGTCGCTTCCTACGCATCGTGGATTAGACTCATTTTTGTTTTTATTACAAAATATAGTACTACATACATTGACAATAAAAAACGGCAATGATAGTATAAAGTAAATCGTTTTTATGTATAGCGAGAACGCTATTCAATGCCACCGCGTTACGTCCAAAAATATGGACCGATGTCACGTCGTCGCAGCGGGCTCACGCCACGCCAGGTCGATGTGCCGCAGGTACGGCAGACGCCCCCATCACGCATCATTGGTGGCGGACTCACCGATTGGTTGCAACCGAGCGAGATTACGCCGCAGAACGGCGTCATTGGGGTACTCATTATTGCGGTGGTGTTGGCCGCGTTAGCCTTTCTCGTACCACTCATCCTCCCAGCGAGCGAGCCACGCGTTGCCGAGGGCACGACCCTGCAGGGAGTTTCGATGGCAGGCTTGACGCGTGCCATGTTGAGTGAACAAATCGGCAAGCGCTATCAAGACTTCCTGGAAACGCCGATCACGTTCGTGTACCATGACCGCACCTGGAAGCCCACAGCCAGCGAGATTGGTGTATCCATCAACATTCGCCAGACCAGCAACGAGCTCCTCGGCTTGAGTACGGGGCGCGGATTCAATGTGCAGATGCGCAACATGTGGGCAAGTTGGTGGGGTGAATTAGACGTTGGTCCGCACATCGTCATCAACGAAGCCAAAATGCAGCGCTACCTGATTGGTATCGCCAAAGACATCGACATGCCCGTCCAGCTCCCCGATATTTCCATCGACGATACCACCGGTACAGTCGAAACGACGCCTGCGCAAGCGGGGCGTTATTTGGTCGTCGATGACACCATCGTCGATACCCTCAATGCCATCAAGACGGCGCAACCAATGACTGTCACCGTGCGCACCGCACTCGTCGCGAGTACTGCCGATGAACAAGCGCTCATTCAAAGCTCCAAGGACGCCAAACAATTCCTGAGTGCGCCCATCGTATTGCGCGTTGATACACAGACATGGACATGGGATCGCGATCAACTCACGCGCTTGATT
>CAZIKU010000087.1:2896-8238 GCA_964539815.1 uncultured Klebsiella sp.
ATCAATCGCACCACAGATCGGGTCGAAGTCGTGCCAGACCGCGATGCAATTCGTGCCGAAGTCGACAAATTGGCGCAATCAGTCGATAGTGGCAGTGCCGAACCACGCGTCCGGATCAACGATGGTGTAGCCACCATCACACGTGCGGGTCAAGCTGGTGTGCAGTTACAACGTGAAGAAGCTGTACAACGCATCTACGACGCGTTTTCGAGTGATAACCGCGTGGTCGATTTGCCGACGCAAACGGTACAACCCAAGCTCGACGAAACGACACTCAAGTCGTTGCAATTCAACGACATTTTGAGCACGGGGCGGAGCAGTTTTGCCGGATCTGCGGCATACCGCACCACCAACATCATTGCGGGGGCCAAACACATCGATGGCGTACTCATCGCACCCGGGGCGGTGTTTTCGTTTAATACCGAAGTTGGTACCATCGATGAATCCAACGGATTCGTACAAGGGTACGCGGTCATCGGCAAACGGTCACAACTCGAGTGGGGTGGCGGTGTCTGTCAGGTATCGACATCGCTCTTTCGGGCGGCATTTTATGCAGGATTACCCATCCGTGAATGGCACGCCCACCCGTTTTATATCAAGTGGTACGACGAATACGCCTTCCCCAATCAGGCGGGGCCAGGGCTCGATGCGACAATTTTCACGGGGCAGCTCGACTTCCAGTTCGTCAATGATACGGGCAATTGGATGGTCATCGAAACAACCGTCGACACCAAAAACCAAATCCTCGATATTCAACTGCGTGGTACGGCCACGGGACGAAGCGTGCGCGTTATTGGTCCCAAAATCACGAGTACGATACCAGCGCCAACTGACCCGGTGTACATCGATGACCCCACACTCCCCCAAGGCACCATCAAACAGACAGACAAGGCCAAAGACGGCATGAGTGTGGTGGTGTACCGCATTGTCACTAGTAACGGAAAAGACCAGCCTGGTGAAGAGTTCACCAGCAACTTCAAGCCGTGGCATGCCACATTTTTGCGTGGTACAGGCACACAAGCAACGCCCACAGTAAAACCATGACGGAGCATACCAACACATTTGTGTGCGGCAGCAATTACACGCCGGGGACGGTCACTCGGCCAGGCTGGGCCCAAATTGATGCTGGCTTCATGCGTGAACAATTCACGCAAATGCGCGAAACCGGTATTCGTCACATCATGATTCAGCCCAGCTGGTTCCGTATTCAGCCAACTGCCAGTCGCATCTCCACCGCGATGATGCAGCGCATCGAACAATGCCTCGACATGGCGGCGCAGGCTCACATCGACGTGACGGTGTCGTTGTTGGCTGTCGAAACACACGGCGCACTGGCGCTCCCCGAGTGGCACAACCATGCCGACGTAGTTGGATGGTTGCAGGGACACACCACCCAACCGGTGGCGATGACCAATGTCCCAGCAATCATCGATGGACAATGGCACACGCTGCATGCGGCCAATCCCTTTCGGACAGAGAACTTGGTACGTGCACAGCGCGAATTGGTACGCACAGTGATGGGATATTTTGCGAGTCATCCCGCGTGCGCCTTTTGGATGCTTGGTGCAGGCTGGAGTAGACTACAGAGTCAGGTAAGTACACAGCACGCACTTCAGTGGTGGCAAACACTGTGTGAAACGGCGCGACACGTCGCCCCACACGCGCGTCTGATGAGTTTCGTCGATGCACCCACCCTGACCAACACCCACGCACTATCACTGCAAACGCTAGTCAACAATTGCCACACACTAGTCGTGAATACGGCCATGCCCGAGCTACGCGATCGCCAGCAACGCCGCCTCACGGCACCTGCTCGTTTTTGTCACGAACTGGTCAGTGCCCTCAGCCACAAGCCGGTCATCGTGGCACTATCGCCAATTCTGCGTACCACCACACAGGCACACTGGCACCAGATACCATGGCATCAGCAACAACTCGCCGTACCATGTATCTCCGACGAAGATGCTGGGCAATACGTCGCACACTTGTTGGATGCTCTCTACAACGCGGGTGCCGCTGGAGTGATTTGGCCGGAAGCGTTTGAGCAACCAGCAGGTGGCGACGATATCCCCTTGGAATGGCGCACAATGCAACACGCCTTGCTCAACGCGCGTGGGCAGCAGCATGGGGCAGGTCAGGCGTGGGCACGCTGGCATCAGCATACACGTGTGGTACAGGCTGCCAGCTCGACCATCGACAGCGAACGCTTTTGGCACCAACCACAGCGTGAACTTGCCCGCCTGTGGCATGCATATGAATAGACCTGGTATATAATGACACGCAGTAACTCGTGGGGAAGACATGGATACGACTGAGATGTACGAACGCGGTGTGGCAGATGCCTATCGTGGCACACCGAATCCGTTTTACTATCAAAATTTCGAACCATATCGCAAGGCCTATGAACGGACACGTCAGCGCATCCAAAAAACGAGTGCCATATCGATAATCGATATTCGGCGCCTCGTCCTCAACGGTTTGTTTGTGGTAGCCGTGGTCGGTATCCTGGTGGCGATATGGCACTTTACTACGACCGAAGTGATTGTGCGGAGTGCTACAGTGCGGACACCGATTATTTTGCCGACACTGGCGCCGTCACAAGTACTCAAAATCGTCAGCCCAACGCCACTGCCATCAACACTCAACCCACTCATGCTGAAAAAGGGCGGTAAGGCGATTATTCAAAACACCGAGCAGAACCCGTTGCGGGTACGCGTTTCACCATCAATAGATTCACAAATTGTGGCCTACATGCGCGACGACGAACAAGTCGAGATTATCGAGGGACCCATTCTTGCGGATGGCTTTGTGTGGTGGCAAATCAAAGGCTCGGCAGGTACTGGCTGGAGTGCCGAATCAAACAACGAGGGGATTACCTGGATTATTCCAGTACCATAGTGGTATCCATACACAGAAAAAGAGGCGCACCCATGCAGACGAATCCCATCGTCGATCCCAAGGTAGGACAACGGATTGCAAGCATTTTGTTTATCACACAAAGTTTGGGGTCAGCAGCGCTGATTTCCAATGTGACCGTCAATCCTATCATTGGGTCGAAACTCGGCGGAAGCGATATCCTGGCAGGGGTGCCTGGGACGTTGTTGCTTATAGGCGCAGCGAGTGCCGCATACCCAGCAGGCATTTTGATGCAACGCCTCGGCCGCCGCCCCGGGTTGGCGCTCGGATTCTTTATCGGCTGTATTGGCATGTGTATTGGTGGCTATGCAGTTGTCACGCATTCGTTCTTTATTTTCTTATTCGGACTCCTCCTCATTGGTGGGGCACGTGGGGCCGTTGACCAGAGTCGTTATGCGGCTGCCGATGCCAATCTCCCCGAAGCACGTGCACGTGCCATCAGTACCGTGGTATTTGCCGGTACCGTCGGAGCCGTCGCAGGACCACTACTCGTGGCACCGCTCGGGAATCTCGTCAAGGGACTCTTTGGCTTTGATGTGCTCGCCGGCCCGATGATTGGTGGCGCTGTGCTCTTCCTCGTCTCCGGCTTGCTCATCACCACGTTGCTACGTCCCGATCCCCGTGATATCGGCCGCATCATCACCGATGCGCTCAAACGCGACGATGATCCACCACCTGCCGAGGCACGCCCCCTCAACGAAATTACACGCCAACCGGGCATTCAGCTTGCTGCACTTTCGATGTTGATCGGGCAAGCCATGATGGTGTTGGTCATGACAGTGACATCACTTCACATGAATCACAACCATCACAATTTATCAGATATCTCACTGGTCATCATGGCACACACGTTGGGCATGTACGGTCTGTCGTTCCTGACAGGTACAATTGCTGACCGCTACGGTCGGCCAACCGTTGTAAGCATCGGTGCGCTCATCTTGTTGTTGGGCTGTATTTTGGCACCGATTTGGACCGACGTATTGCCCCTCGCCATTGCACTCTTTTTGGTGGGACTCGGTTGGAATATGTGCTATATCGGCGGATCATCACTACTCGCCGATAATTTAGCCCCCAGTGAGCGCGGTCGCTACCAAGGTGGCATCGAGTTGACCATCAATCTCTGTTCTGCGGCAAGCAGTCTGGGTAGTGGCTTCATCATCGCTGGTCTCGGGTTCACCACGCTGTGTGTGATTGCAGGCATCATCACGTGTGCTCCGTTGGTGTTGTCGACCATGCAACGCATGCGCCTGCAACTCCCGAGTGCACCGCACGCCTCGTAACTGAACATACCATGTCGTACGTGCGCCGTTTGTCCATCATCCTGCTCGTGAGTATCTGTGTCTGTGCGTGTAGCACACCAGCAGAACCAGTACCACTCGTCAATTTGCAGGCACAACCAGCAGGAGGCACCTGGCGCACGGCGGCAGTCATTGTGGCACAGGATGCGCAGTGGTATCTGGTGCCGTATGTCATCATCACGCCCGAAAACACGCCCCAACTGGCCACCCTGCAGATTCCCGTTACACTCGATGCAACACAAGCGGCACAAATCCCGTGGCGTGATGACCACGGGATTCGCTATGCGCCGGCACTGATTACTGGGACAATTGCCACACCCCTGCGTTTTGCGCGGATTAGCGCGATTGACACTGCACTCAGTGAAGCGAGCGTCGCTACCATCCCACGCGATCAATTGGTGCGGGTAATTGGACTCCTCAACACGCATCCTGATGGGACCCACATCCATGATCAGACGAATGCCGCTCACCACCTGGCCTTTCGACCAGCCTGGGTAACGGGGGCCACACCAATTCGCCTTGCCGAGGGTGCGCCCATCATGATCGAGGGTGTGCGTGTCAGTAACACACTTATCCCACTTGTCATCGCTCCCGTTGTGACGCGCTAAACAACAAGCCCTCCCATGCGCAGAGCACATGGGAGGGCTTGAACACGCATCGGTTATACGATGGCGACTTCGCTATCGCGGTCAAAGGCGTGCATGCGCGACATATCGACGACCAGCTCGATGCTGTTGCCCACAGACGCTTTGGTGCGTGGGTCGAGGCGGCTGACCATTTCCTTGCCACCGTTTTCTACAAATGCGTAGACTTCGCTACCGAGGGGCTCGCGTACGGTCACGTTGGCGTTGATGCGTGCCGTGTTTTCCACACCAACAGGCACAAACGACGCGTCATGGATGTTTTCGGGGCGGATACCGAAGTAGACCGACTTGCCGACGTATGCGTCGAGCTTGCTCGCCTTACTGGCTGGAATCGCCAAGCTAAACGAACCTACGTCGACGACCAGGCCGCCATTGCCACGACCCACCGTTCCTTCGAAGAAGTTCATCGACGGTGATCCGATGAAGCCAGCCACAAACATGTTGGCCGGGGTGTCATACAGATTCTGTGGCGTATCCAACTGCT
>CAZIKU010000088.1:0-8218 GCA_964539815.1 uncultured Klebsiella sp.
CACGGCGCAGGTCGGCGTGCACGTTGTCCTGCAGATTCTGGTCCATCGTGTAGGCGTGCACGGTGGTCATCATGCCGCGCTTGATGCCGAACTTGTCGTTGAGCACCTTGGCGACAGGGGCCAAACAGTTGGTCGTGCACGAGGCGTTGGAAATGATGTGGTGCTTGTCGTGGTCGTACTTGTCTTCGTTGACGCCCATACAAATGGTCAAGTCTTCGCCCTTGGCTGGTGCGCTGATGATGACCTTCTTGGCGCCGGCTTGCAAGTGGGCCTTAGCCTTGTCGGCTTCGGTGAAGCGACCCGTTGACTCGATGACGATGTCGACGCCCAGTTTGCCCCATGGCAAGGCGGCGGGATCGCGCTCGGCGAGGACTTCGAGCTTCATTTCGCGCTCGTTGCCTTCGGTGTCATAGTAGGTGATTTCGAGGATTTGGCCGTTGGCCTTGACGTCACCATTGAATGGACCGTAGTTGGTGTCGTACTTGAGTAAGTGTGCCAAAGTGGCCACATTGGAAAGGTCATTGACTGCGACGATTTCGAGTTCGTCGCCGTACCATTCCAGCAAGGCATTGAAACTCTGGCGTCCAATACGCCCGAAACCGTTGATTGCTACACGTGTCATTGTGGATTACTCCTATTTTTACGAACAGTGCACTGCGCGGCGGCGCGGCATCATCGCCCTCACAAGATGTACCCACAATGGCACATCTCGTCCCGTTCACGTTTACGCGCAAGATTATACCACACAACACGCTGGTAGCGTGTACGAGTTGCGTGTAGCATTTTGCTGGGCTATGTTACAATGTGAAGTAATAGTTACGTACGCGTATGTGAATCGGCTGAGAAAGGAAGGCGCACATGCCATATATTGTCAGTGCATTCGCGCTTATTGCCATGGCGGTTGGGATTGCGCTTGGTACATTCCGACATCGGTACTTTGGAGTATGGTCATTCTTTGGCATCTTGATTGCCATGGCCGTGACGGATGCTATTGGTGGTATCCTCAGTGGCTATCTGCAGGCCGCCGCAGGTATCGCTGATGCGACCGTGATGACACTCATCATCCGCATTTTGCTACTGATGACGTTGTCGGCACTGATTAGCTACTACTGCGACAATTTGCTCCCGGTCATTCCCGACCCCAAGACACGCAAAGACAATATTATCGCTGGCATGCTGGGGTTCTTTAATGCGTTTTTGATTGCAGGCACATCAATTAGTTACTTCCGTGATCTCACCAATGGCAATGAGATTGTGGATTGGGCCATCAATAGCTTTATTTTGATGCTCTTGCCGTGGTCGATGGTCGCCATCGTGGTGTTTTTGATTGGTTGGACGTCTGTACGCAAAATCCGCGAAGCCGTCGATAATTTGCGTGGTACATCCGCACCTGCGGCCGTAGTGGCACCTGCAGCGACTGTAGCCACTGCAGCGACTGCTTCATTTGCAGTTGCCCAACAGAGCTATGCCGCGCCTGCATCGAGCTACACGTCGTCAGGCTATACGCAATCAACTGGATACGGCACCATGACTCCCGAACCAGAGCCCGAACCAGAGCCAGAGTTGCTCGCTCCAGCACCACGCTGGACGGATCGCATCAAGCAGTTTTTTGCCAGCAAACCTATCCAAGAATCATCCACCGATGCAGGTGGCTGGCAAGCAAGCCAAGACGGATATGGTGTGCAATCAGCAGGTACGACCACCAATGCATACGGTACCAGTGGTTCGACCCCACCCTACGGCATCAATACGAGTAGTATTTCACCCAGCTCAGGCTACTCTTCCTACACAGCGACACAATCTGACGCGACTGCTGTGCAGGGCAGCATGTTTGGCCAACCTGCATCAACGCCAAGTACGTCGACGTACGGGCAGAGCAGCTACGGCAACACGTCATCGTACGAGCAACCGAGCACGAGTTATGGCAGCACGTCGACGTACGGGCAGAGTAGCTACGGCAACACGTCATCGTACGAGCAGCCGAGTAGCTCACCGACCTATGGTCAGCCACAGACGCCGTCGTATGGGCAACAGTCCACGTACGGTCAGCCACAGACGCCGTCGTACGGGCAACAGTCCACGTATGGTCAGCCACAGACGCCTGCGTATGGGCAGCAACCACCATACGGGCAACAGCAGCCGCCCGCATACGGTCAGCAATCCACATACGGGCAACAGTCCACATATGGTCAGCCACAGACGCCTGCATATGGACAGCAACCACCATACGGGCAACAGCCGGCCGTCGGTGGGTTTGGTGCCACGCCACCGTGGCAACAACAGCCCAATAATCAGCCAGATTACGACGACGACCAATTCAACGATGGTGATGGTGACGACGATGACTACAACTACCGTCAACCACCCTCATCACCACCACCGTTCCGCGGATAGGTGACGATACGTACGACGCGGGGGAGGGCATAGTGCCCTCCCCCGCGTCTGTGTGCATGCCAGCTAAAACGTGATTGCTTGCTCGTTGAGTGTCGTATTTGGCCAGACCCGCATGCTTTGGGCGAAGTGGTTGCGTACCCCGATGGTGCAGTCGTCGCTGACAATGACTCCGTGCAATATTTTGCACTCAGCGGCGATGGTATTATTGTGACCGATAACGGCATGATCGATGTGGCATTTCGATGCAATAGTGTTGTTGCGCCACAGCACGCTCGCGCAAATGGTGCTCTCTGCACCGATACGAGTGTTATCACCAATCACAGTTGGACCAATGAGTGTCACCCCTTCGCCGATATGTACGTTGTTGCCAATCACCACCGCCCCATGAATCTGGGTATCTGCGGGGATGGTGCTATTGGTGCCGACCCACAAGTCTGGTCGCACTTGTGTGCCTGGTAGTGCAAAGCGCATATTCCCGTTGAGAATGTCGTGATGCACCTCGAGGTATGTTTGTGGTTTGCCGATATCTGTCCAATAGGCCGTACTCGCATAGCCAAACATGCGATGATTGTGCTGGAGTGCGGTAGGGAAGAGCCCGCGTTCGAACATGTAGTGCTGATTGACGGGAGCGTAGTCGAGCAGATGTGGTTCGAGGATATATGTCCCCGCATTAATCATGTTGGTGGTGACTTCCTCGGGTTTGGGCTTTTCGAGGAAGCGCGTAATGCGCCCTTCTGCGGTCGTCTCTACCAGTCCAAAGGCGGTGGGATCCTCGACGGGGGTGAGGGCGATCGTCAACTCGCTCTGATTGCTACGGTGATAGCGTAGCATGCCCTGTAAATCGAGGTCGGTCATCACATCGCCATTGAAAATGAAGGTGGTGTCGGTGAGCATGTGCGCCACGTTTTTGACGGCGCCACACGTGCCACGCGGTTCGGGTTCTTCGATGATGTGGACCTTCATGCCGAGACGTGATCCGTCGCCGAGTGCGGTACGGAAGCGATCTGCCAGGTATTGCACGGCCAAAATGGCTTCATCGATGCCCTGATCGCGCAAATTGGTGAGCATCCACTCGATAAATGGCATCCCGACCAACGGGAGCATCGGTTTGGGGGTGTTGCAGGTCAGTGGACGTAGTCGTGTCCCCAACCCGCCGACCAGAATGACGGCTTTCATGCCTGAGTCTCCTTGATGGCGTTACGCCAATAGTCGAGCATATCGCGGAGTGTGGTATCGAGTGAGATGTGTGGTTGCCAGCCGGTTGCCGTGCACAAACGCCGATTATCACAGACGACGTCGGGCACATCGACGGGGCGCAAACGGGCGGGGTCGACAGTCACGGTGATGGGCACGTGACTCATCGCCACCAGTTGATTGAGTAGTGCACCGATTTCGTGTGATTGCCCCGAACCCACATTGTAGGCGGCCCCGGCTTCACCACGGGTCAACAGTGCCTCGTAGGCAGCAGCCACGTCGCGCACATCGCTGATATCGCGGCGTGCCGACAAATTCCCCACTTTGAGCACGGGTTCTTGTAGTCCGGCTTCGATACGTGCAATCTGTGCGGCAAACGCAGACAGTGCATATGAATCACTTTGGCGTGGTCCGATATGACTGAACAGTCGTAGGCGGATGGTCCGTAGTTTGTGCGAAATAAACCACTGGTAGGCAGCCATATCTGCGGCCGCTTTGCTCACCCCGTAGGGGGTGACGGGACGGAGTGGTTCATCTTCGCCGATAGGCATGCGACTGATATCGACGTTGCCATAGATTTCGTTACTGCCCGCCACAATGATGAGCGGATCATGTTTGAGTTCGACGGCATACTGCATGATTGCCACACTGGGCAACACGTTGTCGTGCATCGTGCCTACGGCATCACCAAACGAGCGTGCCACACTTGCTTGTGCGGCGAGATGGATGATGACATCGGGTGCGATATCGTGCATGACGGTCTTTAGGCTGGTGGTATCACGCAGATCGAGTCCGACCGCAGTGACACGCCCCACCAGCGAGGGGAGTACCAACTGGCCAGTGCGCGCAATGCCCCAGAGTTGATTGTTGTTGTTACGGCTGAGGCGCTCGGCAAGATGACCGCCTACAAAGCCATTGATTCCAGTGATGAGTATCTTCATGGTTATTTATTATACACGGGAAAAAAGCCCGTACGGGAGGGTGTCAACCCCTCCCGTACGGGCCATGTGCCAGTGGACGGTGACTTATACCTCGGGCTCACGCGTGAACGTGGCACTCGGTGCTGGAGTGGCCGTTGCTACGGCGGCACTGCTGTCTACCACAGTCTCGGTGGGCGTGGTGGCGGGCAACGCAGTTGTCGGCGCAGGTAATGGTTCGTTGGTGAATGGGTGTGCGGCTTCGACGCGCATCAAGATGTCGTTGACGTCGATGTCGGTCAACTCGTTGCGCAGAATCAGTGCCTCAGCGATGGCGATGACGGCATGGCGATTCTGTTCGAGCAAGTGTTTGACCTTGCGGTATTCCTCGGCAAGGATGGCTTCGACCTGCTTTTTCATGTCGCCGCCGCGCATGGCTTCGGGACCAAAGGCGAGGTACGAGTAGAAGCTGTTGTCCATGCCGTAGGCGCCGACCATGTAGGTGGCGATACCGGTGGCTGAGGCCAAGTCGCCCGTGACACCACTCATCTGGATTCCGAGGAAGAGTTCTTCGGCACCGCGGCTAGCCAGGGCGATTTGCAGGCGACCGAGCAATTCTTCCTTGGATTGGGTGTAGATTTCCTCTTCGGGCTTCCAGGCCGCAAAGCCCAGCGCGTTGCCGTGACGGATGATGGTCACCTTGGTCAGGCGTTGTTTGCGCAACAACTTGACGGCAGCGTAGGCGTGCCCAGCCTCGTGGTAGGCGATACGGCGGCGTTCTTCGAACGACATGCCGCGGATTGGTTGTCGCAAGCCGTATTCGTGCATTTCGCGGGCACGGCTAAAGTCCCAGTAGTTGATGGCTTGGCGATTATCGAAGTGGGCGTGGATGACGGCTTCGTTGATGATGAAACGAATTGCCACCGGCGTGTAGTTGATCGTGTCAGAAACCATGCGATCCATCGGCATTGGTTCGTGCTTGACTTTGCTGAGATAGTATTCGATGATGTCGCGGCGCCCATCGGCATCGGGATATTCGACGACGATTTTGCGGTCAAAGCGCCCTGGACGCAACAAGGCGGCATCCAGTGTCTCCGCCAAGTTGGTGGCACCCATGGTCAACACGGGAGGCATTTCGGGCTTTTTGCGGCGCAAGCCGAGTGAGCGCAAAATCTTGCCCCACCAGCTGGGATCCTCGGGTGGGGGATCCATCTGGAGCAACAGCTCGTTGAGCAAGCCGCTGCCAGCACCACCCATACCCATCACCATGTTGGCTTTCTGACCACCTTCGGCGCTGCCACTCATGCCAGTGGCGTTGCCACCCATGAGCGATGTGCTACGCGCCATACCGATGGCATCAATTTCGTCGATAAACAAAATACAGGCCCCGTACTCTTTGGCGAGTTTGCGGGCCTTGCGGAAGAGCATCATGACCTTGATGTTGCCCATACCCATCCACACCGACGTCAGTGATGGTGCACTGAGGTAGCCGAATGGTACGCCTGCTTCGGTGGAAATTGCCTGGGCGAGGTAACTTTTGCCCGTTCCCGGAGGACCAATCAACAACACGCCACGGGTGATTTCACCACCCATTTGCTTGAATTGTTTGGCACCCTTGAGCAGCGTGACGATGCGGCGGGCGGCTTCGAGGACTTCGGGATTACCACGGTAGTCATTAAAGCTGATGCCTGTTTCGCCAGGGCGTACCCAGTAGATGCGCGTGCGCGCCATGAAGAAATACATCAAGGCGAACTGGAAGCCGATGAAGATGAACAGGTAGGCCATGGTCGACAGGAGTTGCAACAGCAACGGCCCTAATTCTTGGGTTGTGACAAATGTCCATGTTGCTGGGATGATATTACTCAGCAACCAAATGGCAAAAATGCCAATAGACGTCCAACGCACAGCGCGCATGAGTTTGTAAGGCCACCGATCAAACATCCGCTCGAGGCGCTGATCAAGCGCTTTTTCGCGGTCGGTTGGATCATTTTGTGGGCGATACGGTTCGATTGCCATACAATGCTCCAGTGTCGAAAAAAGAGTGCAGGTGGAAGAGAGAAACCGATGTCCAAAAGCAAGTTTTGCCTTATGCTTGAGTATATAGAATATGGTACGTAATTGGCAAGTAGAGAGAATGAGTGAACGGTGAGAGTACGGCGCATTGTGGCGTGGGTCATCATTGTGAGCTATGCGGTGATCGTCGCAATCACCGAGCTCAGTCATAGTGGTACCGCAGTGGTAGATCCCGTCATGGCGCGGATTACCACCAACGCCCAAATCCGAGTCGGCTATGACCCGGGTATCTGGCCGTTCACTACTATCATCGCTGAGACACCTGCCGGCTACGACATTGACCTGATGCGCTATGTGGCTGCTGACCTGGGCGTGCAGGTGGTCTTTGTGGCCACCAGCCTCGATGCCGCCTACGACGAGTTGCAACAGGGACATATTGACGTGATGGCATCGGCGATGCCCTATGCCCCCGAACAAGGTTGGCGCGCCCGCTTTTCGCAGTTTTATTTCGATGATGGACTCGTCGTCCTTGCCCGTACACCAATCCCTGATTATGCCACACTCATGCGCACACCCGTCGGTGTCGTATTTGGTGGGGATGCCGATACTGCCATGCGCCAGCAAGTACGTCAAGGTCGTGCATTGCAGATACGCCACTACGACACATTGACAGAATTGTGGACGGCGTTAGAATGCGCACTGATAGATGCGGTGGTAATCGAACAAAGCCATGCATGGGCGATGCAACAACATGATCCGACGTTGCGAGTCGGCATGGCTGTTACATTTGCACCATATGTGTTCGTTTTGCCGTATGATGCACTATATCTCAACGATGCGGTGAATCGGTCGCTACAACGGGCACATGATACGGGAATGCTGACACAACTGGCGGCACGCTGGATGACGATCCCCCCAGCTATGTGTCCCAGTCCATGAGACAAATTCAGGCACGTGACACAATGTCGTGAAAGGAGCCACCATGAGTGATGTCCGCTTTGGGATTGTTGGATTAGGGGGCATGGGGCGTGGTCATGCCCAATACCTTGCCGCAGGCAGCATCAAGGGTGCCGTGCTAGCCGCTGTCAGCGATACCAGCTCACACGCACAACTCTGGGCCAGCCACGAGCTCCCCGACAGCGTGCAATTTTTTGAGTCGTATACGGCCATGCTCCAATCGGGGAGTATTGATGCGGTGATTGTGGCAACACCGCACTATTTCCACCCTGATTTGGCCGTGCAAGCCTTTCACCATCAATTACACGTGCTGGTCGAAAAACCCGCCGGCGTCTACACGCAACAAGTACGCCAAATGAACGAAGTGGCGGCAGCGAGTGGTAAAGTGTTCGGCATGATGTACAACCAACGCACGAATCCCGTCTTCCAGAAGGTGCGTGATTTGGTCACCACCGGCGAGGTGGGTGTCATCAAGCGCTTTAACTGGATTATCACTGATTGGTACCGTAGTCAGGCGTACTACGCATCGGGAAGCTGGCGTGCCACCTGGTCCCAAGAAGGTGGTGGTGTGCTGATGAATCAAGCCCCGCACAACATTGACCTGATGCTGTGGACGCTGGGGATGATGCCCACGCGCGTCCGCGCTTTTTGTCACTTCGGTAAACACCACCAAATCGAGGTGGAGGATGATGTCACCGCCTACATGGAATGCGCCAATGGTGCCACGGGCGTGTTTATCACCA
>CAZIKU010000089.1:0-7972 GCA_964539815.1 uncultured Klebsiella sp.
GGGATTTGCAGCCGGTGCAACGCTTGTGGCGCGGCATGACGGGGCGCGCATAAGTGATGCAATACACGCTGGGGGCGCACCATGCGGTGCGCCCCCAGCGTGCGTTTACTTACAGAATGGCTCGGGGCCTTTGCCGACCCGCGCATCAAAAAATGCGGTGATTTTGCTGGTATCGACGCTATCGAGTGGCAACATGTACGTCCATGCCGTCAAAACCAGCGGATGGGCGAGCCCATCACGGGGGACGACAATCAGACATTGGTTCTGCCGTTGGAGTTCACGGGCAAGTGTGGTGACACGTGCCAGCTCATCGGGATTGAGGTCGGTGCGATAGTGCACAATGACGCCACCGTGCTCGAGGTTGTGCACGGAAACTTTGTCTTGTAGTGGTGCGGTCTGGATGCCCCACGGTGCTAGCATGGAACCCACATGATACCCCGATGTCGGGGGATCCGAATTGTAGGGGGTGGGCAAGGCATCGTCGATGGTCTGCAGATGCAACCCCTGGCCGAGGTCGCGGTAGCTGACCACACCATCTGGCATATCGCTGCTGGACAGACGGAAGACAATCAGGGCGACGATGAGACCAATGCCACCCACAAACCCAGCAATCATGCGGATGTTGGGCCCCTTTTTGGGTGGGAGTGGTTTGACCGCTGGAGTTCGTGCGGGCTGTTTGAGATGTTCGGGTTGCTTTTTGCGGTTGCTCATGCTGGGTGTCCTCTAGATGGTTGCTAATGCGACAGCAATGTGGGCGGCGATTTTGGCGTTTTGTTCGAGGAGGGCGATGTTGGTGCGCATGCTCTCGCCGTGTGTTTCGGCTGCCACCGCACTCAACAAAAAGGGTGTGACTGCTTGCCCGGTGATATTGGCGGCGGCGGCGCGTGCCAAGGCGCGCTGGATGGCCTGCTCGATGTCGGCGGCAGGCAAGGCATGCGCGTGCGGTGGGGGCACTGCCACAATCATGCCGCCGCCGTGCAAGGCACGATGGGCGCGCCAGGCACGGGCGATGGTATGGGCGTCGTGGGCGCGTGCGACGCGCAAGCCACTGTGCGCACTATAAAACGCCGGGAATTCGTCGGTGCCGTAGCCATATACGGGGACGCTCATGGTTTCGAGGTATTCGAGTGTGGCAGGTAGATCGAGAATGGATTTGGCGCCGGCACAGACCACAATTACGGGTGTTTTGGCCAACTCCGTCAAATCTGCTGAGATGTCGAAACTCGTACGTGCATCACGATGGACGCCGCCAATCCCACCCGTGGCAAAAACCTCGATGCCCGCCGCGTGTGCTAGCGCCATGGTGGCCGACACGGTGGTGGCGCCGTAGGCACCGTCGGCAATAGCGAGCGGGATGTCGCGGCGGGCCAGCTTGCGCACGTCGCTGGCCTGAGCGAAGCGCTCGAGTGTGGTATCGTCGAGTCCGACAGTGGCCGTGCCAGCGACCACTCCGATGGTGGCAGGGACGGCACCATGGTGCGTGACAAGCAGCTCCATGGCACGCGCAACTTCGACGTTTTGCGGGTATGGTAAGCCGTGCGCAATCACGGTACTTTCGAGGGCGACGAGCGCTTGGCGGCGCAAAAATGCCTGAGCTACCGTCGGTGAGGTCACAATCTGCATGGGAAAAAGACTCCAGTGGCCATTGCGCCTGGGCGAAGGGTGCACCAGGATCGCACTGATAAATATCTGTCAATAATTATAGATGGTTTCATCGGAGCAACGCAACAGATGCATGTGGCATCATTGTTGTTCAAACACGGTGTGATAGGCGTATTTATCGGTGCGATAGTAGCTCACCGTGTACTCGATGAGTTGTTGTTGACTATAGCTTGCCGTGTTGACTACCAGCAACGGTGTGCCACTCGCCACATCGAGGAGATGGGCATGGGTATCGTCGGCTACCACCGCGTTGATGGTATGGGTGATGCGGTCGATGTGCAAGCCGAATTCGCGTTGTAACACGGTGTAGAGCGAATGCTCGGCAAAGTCAAATGTGCTCAGTTGATGACTGTAGGACCCTACAATGATGGTGTGTTGCACGCACATCGGCGTCTCGTCACCATAGCGGAGCCGCACCAAAAAGAGGGCCGTCGCCCCAAAGTAGGGGTGCAGGATAACCGGCGCATTCGCATCTATGGGGGCCAGATGGGCCGACAATACGCGTGAGTGTGGGCGCATCCCCATGGCGGTAATTTGATGGGTAAAGCTCCGATTCAGATAAAAATTGTTGTGCTGGGTCTGCGCTAAGACGTAGGTCCCCACCCCTGCACGCCGTGAAATCAAGCGATCATTGACAAGATTGGTGAGGGCGGTGCGCATGGTATGTCGCCCCACACCGTACCACGTGCCTAGCTCGAGTTCTGGTGGGAGCACGGTATTCGCAGGGAGCTGCCCTGACACAATGAGCTGGCGCAGATGCCCTTCGATTTGATGATAGAGCGGGATTGGACTCTTGCTATCAAGTGGCGAGCTCCCAAATACCGCGAAATCAATAGACGGACGGTCATCGTGCATGCGTGTTCCTTGCAGGATGGAAGTGTTCTATGCAAATTATACGGCGATTGTCAGAATGCGTGCAGGATTTCCTACAAACATTTGCCACATATCGGATTCACACACCCCTGCGCCACGGAGTTGGTCACGAAAGGTGGTCACGAGATGCGTGTAACTCAATGCATCGGGATACCCATATCCGCGCAATCCAGTGCGTCGCGCAATATCACACGAGAGGACGAGTTGGTGACTGTATCCCGCTGCGCATAGGGCAGCAATATACTGCGCCCGCACCGTATCGCTGGCGTATTTTGTTTTGCCGATTTGGTCGTAACCGATGGTCACGCCACGGGCCAGCAACGATTTGTGGTGGTCAAGGTCGAGGATGTGATCACAATGTCCGATGACGATACGCTCCACGGGGACACCATGTTGCGTCAAGAGGTCGATTTGGGCATGTGCCATCGTACCGACTTCGGTGTGGGTCGAAATCGCGGCGCCAGTGGCGTGATGCGCCGTTGCGCATGCCGCAAAGAGCAGCTGTTCGAGTACGGTGATTTGATGTAAACTTGATCCAGCTTTGAGCAACCCTGCCCGAATGTCAGTGCCGTCGCATCCCACGCAAATATCGTCAATCATGCGCGTGCTGAGCGAGGCAACGGTTTGGTGCCTGAGCCACGCATACGCAAATTGCTCCTTGATACACCCGGTGACCGCGACGATGTGTATGTCGCATTGGTGCGCGATTTCGCGCAATCCACGGACGTTGCGGCCGTAGTCGACAGGAGTCATTTCTACTATGGCACTCCCACCGGCCTGGCGAAAGCGTATGACGTCGTGTTGTACCGCATCAATGCGGTCGAGCACAAAGTCATGCTCCGATGGAGTCGGCGGTTGCCCCAGGATGTGCTCGTGCATGGCACATACGCCTAGTGATTCAGGGGCAATATCACCCCTGACGGTGCGAATAATGTGAGTCATACAATTCCCCCGAGTTGTTGAATACCATGCTGTAATTCAGCAATATCAACCTGATGGGGTGCAATGGCGTGTGTGAGGGCACTGGCCACTGCCACCCCCGCTGCTTGCCCCATCGCCATACACTGCCCCATGCTCCGTACCGAGGCGTGCGCATCGTGTGTGGCTGATAGGCACCGCCCCACGACTACCAACCCGCGAATGCCGTGGGGGAGTAAACAGCGATACGGAATTGCATATGTGGCGCCATCGGGGAGATAGTGCCATGTCGTGTCGCTGCCTGCATGATGATCCTCGATGGGGGCACCGCAGCGGGCAATACTATCAGGATGATTGCGGGCATTGACGACATCATCACGACTGAGTTGGTATGCGCCGATAATCCGCCGTGTCTCGCGGACGCCGATTTGATGACTGAGTTGATTGAGCACGGCGTGCTGGTAGCCTGGTACAAAGTCAATCAAAAATTGCGCGTAGGCTTCGGCCTGGCGCCGTCCTTCGATTTCGGCAGCGGTGAGTGCCTCGATGTCGAGTGCATTAATGTTGGCGACCCGTGTCATGTTGGTGACCATGACCCCATCAAATGGCGTGATATGCACACTCCCCTCTTTGCGTGGTAATTGATAGCCACGCGCGCTGGCCTGCTCCATGAGCGCATGCAACGCGGTTTTGCTCACCTGCCCAGCGCGTGTGCTGTCGACGTTGATCATCTGAAATGTGGTGGTCAACGACTGGAGCGCACTGCCGTCGTCGCCCCCCTCGTATGTGGCACCTGCCCGCACCGCCACATCAGCATCACCTGATGCATCAATTACGACACGTGCACGAATACGGAGAATGCCCGATTTGTTGACAGCGATGACTCCTTTTACTACTCCGCGTTGCACGATGGTATCGATGACCATGGTGTGGTAGAGCAACTGCACGCCAGCCGCATGGGCCGCTTCCTCCCAGACAATTTTGAGTGTCTGCGGATCGTAGGTGATGCCCTGCCCGGCACCATAGGTGTTGGGGCGCAATATGGCTCGACCTCGCCGCAGTAATTGCGCCACAATGTGGTCTGGTATACCGCCGACAACTTTTTGTGCCGTACTTCCCGGCGTATAAAAACCATAAAATGTGTCGAGTACCTGCGTGCTTGTACCACCCATAAAGCCGTACCGCTCGATGAGCAGCACCCGACAGCCGAGCTGTGCCGCCGTAATCGCTGCGGTCGCCCCCGCACTCCCAGCACCCACCACCAAGACATCCGTCGTGTAGTGCCGATCGACGTTGCGTCGATATTCCATCTGCGTTCCCTCCCCCTTTGCCCACGATGGCCCAACTGTATTATATATCAAATGTCCGAACATACGAACATTTAATAGATACAGAGAGTACATCACAGCACACCGCCACGGTCTCAGACACGTAGTGGCAGAATGACATGATGCAGCATCAGTATGGTTATGGGAGGGTCAAAATCTGTGGTCCTGTTGCGGTAATTGCAATCGTATGTTCGAATTGCGCCGAAAGGTTGCCATCGGCGGTACGTACGGTCCATTTATCTTTTTTGTCGAGGGTGGTTTTGTAGGTACCGGCGTTGATCATCGGTTCGATGGTAAAAATCATGCCCTCTTTGAGTGTGAGGCCGGTGCCTGCTTTGCCGACATGGTGCACGGTTGGCTCTTGGTGGAGGCGTTGCCCCACGCCATGGCCGGTGTATTCGCGTACCACGCCATAGCCGTGTGCTTCGGCATGGCGCTGGATGGCGGCGCCGATATCCCCGAGAGTATTCCCCACCGTGGCCGCCGCAATCCCACGCCGCAGGCACTCAGCAGTCACATCGAGCAAGGTTTGGGCGGCGCTGCTAATCTGGCCGACGGGCACGGTGATACAGGCATCGCCGTACCAACCATTGAGGATGACGCCGATATCGAGGCCGATAATATCACCGTCGTGGAGGGTGGTGGTGGCACTGGGGATTCCATGGCAGATGACATTGTTGGGAGCCACGCAGATGGTCGCCGGGAAGCCGAGGTAGCCTTTGTAGGCGGGGGTCGCACCATGGGCGCGGATAAATTGCTCGGCCGCACTATCGAGTGCCAGAGTGGATACTCCAGGAACGACCAATGGCATGATATGGGCAAACGTCTGTGCAACGAGTTGCCCCGCCTTGCGCATTGCGGCAATTTCGCTGGTTGAATGTGTAATGACCACGTCTCATACTCCCCGTACATGTCGACGACACCATGCGTAGTATACCCGAATCACTTCGGTGCATGACCACCTAGGGGTGGGGCGCATCCTGGATGGGTGCGGCGCGCTCAAAGTAGACAATTCCACTCACCACAATGATGGCGAGGACGGCCACTGCCAAGTAGGCGTCACTTTGCCCAGCACGCGCCACATAACTGGCCACCATGCCACCGAGTCCGGCCATCAGATAGCAGGTTAGCACTGCTTCACGGCGTGTGAGTCCGAGTTGCACGAGCCGGTGCGACACATGGTCTTTGCCGCCGTGGGTGAGGGGATTTTTGCCGCGGCGCAGGCGCGAGATACTCACCAATGTGGTATCAAAGATGGGAAAGGCAAGGGCACAGAGCGGTACCATCCAGGTCACGACGACTGAATTCGCCGGGAAGCGCAGTTTGATGCCAATCACGGCCAAAATCAGCCCCAAAAAGAGCGACCCCGTATCCCCCATGAAAATAGTGGCTGGGTTGAGGTTGTAGCGCAAAAAGCCGATACAGGCACCAATCAGCCCGGCCGCCAAGGCGCCCACCAGGTATTGGCCACTCTGGGCAGCCAATAACAAAAAGAAGGCACTGCAGACGGTGGCGACGCCACTCGACAAGCCATCCATGTTGTCGAGCAGATTCATGGCATTGGTGATTCCCACCACCCAGATGACGGTGACGGCGTAGTTGAGCCAGGCGTCCGCAAAGAGTTGTACTTGGATGCCGCCAATCAACAGGATTGCGGCGGCAGCTGCTTGCCCGAGCAACTTGGGGTAGGCGTGCAATGTCCAGCGATCGTCGGCCAGTCCGCACAGTGATACCAACGTGGCGGCGAGTAGGATGGCAATGAGTTCGCGGATGTAAAAACGTTCGCCGAACAACAGCAGGGCACCAACACATGCAAGATAGATGGCGGCACCGCCGAGGAGTGGTACGGGGGCACTGTGGATTTTGCGTTGCGACGGTGCATCGACGACCCCGGTGTAGAGGGCGATGCGCCGTGCAATGGGGGTGGCGACGATGGCAAACAACAGTGCGGTGATGCCAATCAGCAAGAACTGCAACATAATTGTGTCTCGATGCTGTCAAAGATAGATAATTAGGTGATAATATCCCTATACCATACACATAATACAAGGGTTATGCCGTATGCGAAAGCCTGGTCGTCGCAGTGAGTTACCGGTACCAATTATTGTTGGCGTGATTATCGGCGTCATCTTGATTGGTGGGGCACTAATGGGTCAAGCGCGCCGTCCGTTAGTGGACGTCTTTGATGCTGCTCCCACGCCCGAACTACCATCGTTGTTCGCCGACCTCGGTGATACGTCGGCCGCAGTGGTAACTAGCTGGTTGACGGACGGAGCGCAGCTGCCGGCAGTGACCCCGCAGGCTGTGGGACCACGGATTTCCGTGCATGTGGATGCGCTCCAGCGGGTGGGGACGGTGCTGGCAATCCGTGGTACAATTTTCAACAATACTGCGTCGTCAATCCCTTTTTCCATCAATAATTTCCAGTTTATCGATGCCACGGGGGTGCGCTACAACAGTGAACATGCAGTGGACGCCATCATGCTTGAGACATCGGCTCCATTTGCCTTTAATATTCCGGTGCCACCGTCGCGCGCGCTGACGATGACGGTGACGTTGGATCCTGATCCGCCACTGGTGATTGCATTATTGCAAGAAAGAAGAAATCCATGACCACGTTGCTCGAGCTGGTTGCTCCTCTTGAAGCCCAACTGCACGCAGCACTCGCTGCGTTACCACAAGCGAATCGTGACGTCGCCAAACTGACAATAGCGCTGACGAGTAGCGATACACGCGACGTCGTTCGTGTCGAGATAAATGGTGCGGATGTGACGTTGTATGGCGACGATGGCAGTGCTGATTTGCGCCTCACGGCGGAGCTGGCGATTTTTGCTGAATTGATGCAACAGGGGAGTCTACGCTTCGTCACTGACCCGATTATGCGTGGTAAAGTACCAGCCATCAAAAAGGTGCGTGGCATGCTACGTTTGACCTGCAAAGAGGGTGGCGATATCCAGGTGACGTTTGCCGATACGCGTAAACCAGAAGCCGTAGTCTCCATGAGTAAAGCGGACGCCGTTGGCTTGTTGGTGGGGACGGTGAATCCACAAATGGCCGTGGTCATGGGGCGCATGCGCATCGTTTCGGGCATGGACTTCTTGATGAGCCTCGACCGTATTATGTAGGAGCAGCCTCGACGCGGAGCGCGGTGGCCACATCCATCACGAATGTGACACTGACGCGATTCCCCG
>CAZIKU010000090.1:0-7859 GCA_964539815.1 uncultured Klebsiella sp.
AGTATCGCATGTCTGCATCGCGCCCCCGCCCTGTGTTACTTGCCATCTTGGATGGACTTGGTGAACGCAACGATATCGTGGGGAATGCCGTCAAACAGGCGCACACACCCAATCTCGACCGTTGGCGTGCCACCTGTCCAGGGACACTTATCTACGCCGCTGAAAAGCACGTTGGACTACCAACAGGACAAATGGGCAATTCGGAAGTCGGCCATCTCAATTTGGGAGCCGGGTTTGTGGTCATGCAGGACATTACGCGCATCGATACAAGCGTCGAAGATGGCAGTTTTTACCACAACGACGCCTTCCTCAACGCGGTTGCGCATACGCGCACACACCAGAGCAACTTGCACATCATGGGGCTATTGGGTGATGGTGGTGTACACAGCCATATCAATCATCAAATCGCGTTGCTCGAATTTGCCAAACGCACAGGTGTCAAACATGTCTACCTGCACCTTTTCACCGATGGACGGGACACCTTGCCCCGCAGTGGAGCCAGCTTCCTGGCTACCCTCGAAGCCGCCATGCATCGCATCGGCATCGGTGAGATTGCCAGTGTGACTGGGCGCTACTACGCCATGGACCGCGATAAACGCTGGGAGCGTACCCGCATGGCCTACGAAGCCATGGTGCTGGGAATTGGCGATCATGTTGCCACCGCAGCTGATGCCATCAACCGCTCGTATGGGGCAGATGTGACAGACGAATTTATCAAGCCGGCAGTGGTAGTCAACAGCAATGGTACACCCGTCGCAACCATCAAAAGCAACGATGCGATTATCGCATTCAACTTCAGGGCAGATCGCATGCGCCAGATTACGCGGGCGTTTGTGACACCCGATTTCGACGGCTTTCAACGGCCACTTCTCGCCAATTTGTACTATGTGGGGATGACCGAATACGAAAAAGGCCTGCCGGTGACCACGGCGTTTATCAATGATGATGTTGAATCACCGCTGGCCAAAGTCATCTCCGACGCCGGCTTGAGCCAGCTCCACGCCGCCGAAACCGAGAAGTACCCGCATGTGACCTTTTATTTCAACGGCGGCCGTGAGATCCCGTTCGCCGGCGAAGAACGCTTGCTGGTCGCCTCGCCCAAAGTCGCCACCTACGACCTGCAACCCGAAATGAGCGCTGCCGGGATTCGTGATGGGCTGTTGCAGGCGATCAGTGCAGATAAATACGACGTCATTATCGTGAATTTCGCTAACCCTGACATGGTCGGACACACCGGCGTCTTGCCTGCGGTGATTACCGCCGTCGAAACGGTCGATCAATGCGTCGGTGCCGTCGTCGATGCCGTCATCGCCAAAGGTGGTGTGGCACTTGTGACGGCCGACCACGGTAACGCTGAATACATGATTGACCTGGAAACGGGTGGACCATTCACGGCACACACCATCAACCAAGTGCCCGTGGTGCTGGTCTCGTCAGCGGATTCCCCGTACCAACACGTGTCACTCCGCACGAACGGTCGCCTCAGCGATATCGCCCCAACCGTCCTCGATGTACTCGGACTTACGCCAGCCGCACAGATGACCGGCACAAGCCTGATTCAGCACTGACGCGCAGATACCGCGGGGGTAGGTGGCAACACCTACCCCTTTTTGGTGCCGACGCTCTATTGTCAGATTTGCACGGAAGCACAACGCCATGCATAATGGACAGCAACACCGCCATTGCAACCAAACAGGAGTTCAATGATGAACACACAGCGCTTGTGGTACCGTCAGCCAGCACAAACGTGGGTCGAAGCCATGCCAATTGGCAACGGACGCTTGGGTGGCATGGTATTTGGCGGCATCACCCACGAAAAAATCGCGCTGAATGATGATACCTTCTGGTCGGGGAAACCACGCGACGGCATACACCCCGATCACCGCGATGACTTGGTACACGTGCGCGGATTGCTGACCAACCAGGATTATCGTGGTGCCGAGCACTACATCGAACAGCACTTCATCGAACAGTGGACGCAATCGTTTCTCCCACTCGGTGACCTCCTGATTACCCATCACCATGCCGATCACGTGTCCGGCTACGAACGCGACCTTGACCTGCAGACGGCCACAACCAGCACGCGCTACACCGTCGCTGGAGTCACCTACCTGCGCCGCATGTATGTGTCACACCCCGATGATGTCCTCGTCATCGAATTACAGGCCGACCAGGCCAAGGCATTGTCAGTTACGCTGGCACTACAGAGTTTGTTTACCACGGCACAGGCAAGTAGCAACACACAGCTCTGGCTCCATGCGGCAGCCCCATTACATGTAGAACCGAGTTATGTCAATGACCCACATCCCATTCGTGGCGCCGGGCAAGGCATGCGCGCGGCCATTGTGGCAGAGGTCGTCGCACACGACGGGATTGCCACACCAGACACCACCAGCCTGACGATTAGTCAGGCGAGTCACATCACCATCCTCGTCGCTGGTGCAACCAGTTTTGTGCGCTTTGATCAGCCCGCCACTGCTGACGCCGATCAGCGTGCCCAAAGTACCATTGCGACAGCCAAATCGCGGCAGCAGCGCTGGGAACGCCATGTAGCCGACCATCAGGCGCTGTATGCCCGCATGTCACTTGATCTCGGAACGAGTCGTAGCGATTTACCCACGGACGAGCGGCTACGCCGCTTGCATCGTACTCCGGCACCCACACACGACGACAGCATCCGCTACCATGCGCACGCCACGCAAATGGAGCCAGTGGATGCGCCAGCGGATGATGCCGATCTCGTCGCGCTCTTGTTACACTTCGGACGGTATTTGATGATTGCATCATCGCGACCTGGCACACAAGCAACCAATCTCCAGGGCATCTGGAATGATAATCCGGTGCCGCCATGGAGTAGCAATTACACCATCAACATCAACACACAGATGAATTACTGGGCAGCCAATACGACGAATCTGAGCGACTGCCAAGCACCTCTGCATCAGCTGGTCGCCAACCTCATGCACGATGGGGCGCGCATGGCAGCGAGCTACGGCTGTCGGGGCTGGACAGCACACCACAACACGGACATCTGGGCACCGGCCAACCCCGTCAAGGGGCGCGCGCTGTGGTTTATGTGGCCATATTCTGCGGCCTGGCTCTCTACGCACCTCTGGGAATATGTGCAATTCACCGGGGATCGTGAGTTTGCCCGGCAACAGGCGCTGCCCGCCTTGCGTGGTGCGGCTGAATTTTGTTTGGATTGGCTCCATCCTCAACCCGATGGCACGTTGGGGACGAGCCCATCTACCTCGCCCGAGAACGTGTTTGTGGCGCCCGATGGCAAACCGTGTGGCGTATCAGTGTCGAGCGAATCGGACATGGCGATGACGCGCCACGTCTTTACGGCGTGCCTCCAACTTGCTGCATTTCTGGGTGAACACGATGCCGCCTGGATTGCAGACATCACCCAGGCCATGGCGCGCATTCCAGCAACGCGCATCGATGACCAGGGGCGCATCAAGGAGTGGCAGCACGACATGCCCGAAGTCGAACCCGGGCATCGGCATATTTCTCACCTCTATGGCGTCTATCCCGGGCACGAGATTACGCCAGAGAGCACACCAGCACTCGCTGCGGCGGTACGGGCCAGTTTGGACACGCGCCTCGCCCATGGTGGCGGGCATACCGGTTGGAGCGCAGCCTGGGTGGCAGCCTGTTTTGCGCGCTTACACGACGGAGATATGGCATTGGCTATTCTTCAGCGCCTGTTGCGCGATTCCACCTATCCCAGCATGTTGGGGGCACATCCACCCTTCCAAATCGATGGGAGTTTTGGGGCACCAGCAGCGATTGCAGAAATGTTGCTCCAAAGTCACGATGGCACGATTCACCTGCTCCCCGCATTACCAAAGGCGTGGACAACAGGGCGCGTCAGCGGTCTGCGTGCACGGGGAGGAATTACCGTGGCAATAACGTGGGAGGCGGGGCACATCCACTCGTGTACGTTGACCGCAGATAGTGCCTGTACGATGCACATTCGTAGTGCGATTCCACTCAAAACCAGCACCGGACAGCGTGCCGATGCGGTACAATTGGTACCCGGGGAAGCAATACGGCTCCATGCCTAAATACTAGGGTCAGGCATGCATATCATTATCAGTGGGGCAGGGATTGGTGGGCTGACGACGGCCCTCGCATTACAGCTACGTGGACATCACGTCACCATTTACGAGCGCGTCAGCACATACACCAGCGTCGGGGCCGGGATTTCGCTGTGGCCGAATGCGGTCAAAGTCTTGAGTCAAATCGGGGTAGGTGGGGCAATTCGTGCCCGTGGCACGAGCAATCGGGCAGGTGGTATCCTCGACTCACGGGGCAGAACACTCGTTGCCAGTGACACCGACGATATCGAAGCGCGCTACGGCGCACCCATGCTCGTGATTCATCGGGCCGTATTAACGGATATTTTGCACAATGCGCTGTTTGTACGGCCACGCTATGGCGTGGGCGTCACGCACTATACACCGCATGACCGGGGTGTGACCGTGCATCTGAGTGACGGCACCCACACGGATGGCGACGCCCTAATTGTTGCAGACGGTATTCATTCCACCATCCGCCAACACTGGTTCCCATCCATTATGCCGCGTTATGCGGGATACACGGCATGGCGTGGTGTCTGCTACTTCGATCACGAGCGCATCGGCAAACGCTGGGGCGAGTGGATTGGGACGCGTGGGATGCGCTTTGGTGTCACGCCACTCGCCGACAATCAGCTGTATTGGTATGCCACGCACAACCAACCTGCCGACCAGATGATTGCCAGCAGCGAACGCCAAACGTACCTGGAAACGCACTTTGGTGGGTGGGGAATTCCTGTACCTGCGATTATCGCAGCAACACCGAGCACAGCGATTTTGCAGCACGATATCTACGATTTGCCACCATTGCCACGCTGGGTTGATGGGCGGGTAGCATTGCTCGGCGATGCAGCACACGCCATGACTCCCAATTTGGGGCAGGGTGGCTGTCAAGCGATCGAGGATGCACTCGTCCTCGCCAAATCATTCCAGCAGCACGACGATGTACCCACGGCACTCCTCGCATACCAGCACGCACGCAAAGCGTACGTGGAAGCAATTGTGGCGCAATCACGCACACTCGGCGTCGTCTTGAGCCTCAACAATAGGGTGCTCTGCGGCGTACGCAACGCCCTACTAGCACGGATGCCGGCACAGTGGAGTACGCGCCAACTCGCTCCCATCCTAGAACACAACGTCTAGAGCGCGAGATGACGGGTCAGTTCCACCCATTCGGCAATTGTCAGCGTCTCGGCACGGCGCATCGGGTCGATGTGGGCGGCTTGGAGCGCGACGTGCGCCTGCTCACGCGTGATGTGGATTTGGTGCGAGGCAAGACCACTCGCCAAGCTATTCCCGAGTTGTTTCCGTGCATGAAGGAAGCCCGCTTTGAGCACACGCATCACTGCAGGTTCTTCGGCAGGAAGCACCAGTGGGGCAGGCCGGCGGCGCAAGCGCAACACGGCCGAATGCACGGTGGGTGGTGGCACAAACGATGCGGGTGGCACAATCGTCACAATATCGGGAATGGTGCGAATCTGCATGGCATGTGCCAACACAGACATGTCGCCTGGTTCGGCACAAATGCGTTGGGCCACTTCGCGTTGTACCAGCACCACCATCAACTCAGGTGGATGCGCAGACTCAAGGAAGTGACGCAACACCGGCGATGTAATTGCATAAGGCAAATTGGCCACCACGTGGTAGGGGCGTCCGTTGGTGAGGACAAATGGATCAGTACGCAAAACATCCTGATTAATCAACGTCAAATTCGCAGCGGCATGGAATTCTTCGTGCAGACGGGAAATCAAGCGTTTGTCGAGCTCGACGGCAATTACTTCGTGGGCACGTTGCACCAGTTCCCAGGTCAGTACACCGAGTCCAGGGCCGACTTCGACCACACACGGCACCTGTGCCGGCGCACCAGCATTAACAATCTGCGCAAGCGCTGCTGCATCTATCAGAAAGTTCTGACCCATGGCACGGGTCGGCCGCACATCCAGACTACGGAGCGCCGAGCGCACCCGCGCCATATCAAGCATTGGATTCGTCATCGATTTGTGTTCCCTATATGCTTGATTACCATGTGCGGATATCAAACAAAAAGCTACGGACCATCACCACACTATACCGGATTCCCGCAATGGTTGCCTGTTCGGCTGTAGCCACACCCCAATCAGCGCGTGCCAGCGTGCTACCGTACCAGGTTTGGGGATCGCGTGCAGCCAACGCCACCACCCATTCGGGAACGCTGGTGGCCGCATACCAGGTCGGGGGTGGCACACAGGTCCGCACCACCAGCAACGACTCACCGCCGACCACGCCAACGAGTGGTTGGATGACACCGACCTTGCGGGGGACAATTCCCAGCATGGCTGGTGTTTTGGGACATGCGGGCGTGGCAGCAATTGCGACTGGGGCACCAATGCGTAGCGCAACCCAGATGACATAGATGGCGACGATGCGTTGCAACAGCCAGACCAACTGTGCCCACATGCGCTTGCGACCAGCCCCCATCGGCTGGACTACACTGCCACACACACTACAAAATCGCGCTTGAGGGGCAATCATCATACGGCATTGGCCACAGTAGTAGACATTCATAGCAGTCTCGTACGCTCGTACTCAATATTTTCTACATCATTATTGTACATTGCGAAGACAAGCTTGTATATGATGCGTATTTTTCCTACGTTTTCACGCATTCTACTGGGATTAAATGCTTTTTTAAAGATATTCAATAAATGTAATCGTACAGTTGCGTAATACACGGAGTTTCATGTAAAATACTGTTTATGAACATTGTATAAATTGAGCGTGGGACGTTATGCGGTTGGTAATTTTGGGTGCAAGTGGCCGTACCGGCAATCACCTCGTACGACATGCCATCGGCATGGGTCATGAAGTCACCGCATATGTGCGCAAACCAAGCAAACTGCCGTTGTCACACGAGCGATTGCGCGTCATCATTGGCGATGCACGCAACCGGTTTGGCCTTGATCGCGTCGTGTTTCACGCAGACGCAGTCATCAACGCCATTTCGCTTGGTGCTGACGAACCCGAAAGCACCCTCATCGAAATCACCGACAATATTGTGGCAAGCATGCAAAAATACAACATCAAACGATTTGTAGGTATTTGCGACACCCACGTCCATTCCCCACATGCCCACCGTGGTGTCCTGACCGGGCGCTTGAGTTCACTGCTCCTTTCGCCAAGTGCTGGGCGCTTTGCGCGTATGTCGCAACTATTCGTTGATCGCATCGCACAGAGCAAGTTGTCGTGGAGTATTGTGCGCACCCATCAGTTGAACGATGACGCATTCACTGGTCAGTACATCATTGACACGGCCAATCACCTACTCAATGCACGCGTGTCACGCTCCAATGCCGCAGATTTCTTGTTGCGCATTGCCGTGAACGGCAGTCACATGAACGAGCTCCCCATCATCAGCAATTCGTAGTCCTCTCAAATACTACGCGCCTATCCGTACATACAACGGATAGGCGCGTGTTATTGTCATACATCGCTACGACACGACATACCCGGACATTGCTTCACGCGAGGCACCTGGTGCGAGCACAAAAACACCGTGTGCGTGTGCACCCTGTTCCATCAAATTAAATCCATCATTGCCATTGGTCACTGGTTCGAGGGCAATCAACGGTAATCCGGGGGGCATGTAGACGACGGCATGTGAGTAGGCATGATCCATCCAGTGCAGGATGGACGTATTTGATTTGGCGTAATAGAGCTGGATATGGGCACCAATGTCACGCTCATAGTAGCAGTCATCGACAAAGACCTGCCCGGCGACTCTGCGTTTACGATAATCGA
>CAZIKU010000091.1:0-4086 GCA_964539815.1 uncultured Klebsiella sp.
CACCTTTAAGTGCCATGCAAGTGCAGGCCCTCGTCCATTCCTCCATAATAATTTCGCCAAATGGACTGAGATGCATAGTATCGTCTTGTACATACCCGAAAAAATGTCTGCGTTTATGCGTCACAATAGTCAGAAAGTACCATCCACGGGAACTGTAATTCCATGTGCGACAGCGCATGGTTCGCCGGCGCCGTCGTTGCTTACGTGCACGTTTTCGCATGTTTAATCCCTCGCCACTGTAACGGTAATCTACCTTATCTACCGTTACACATATAGAAAAAGGTACGGGACGGGGGACGGGGGAGGGGGGGGGGGGGATTATCGTCGGCACTGCTGTGCCGACGATAATCCGGAATTATTTCCCGCCGTCGACGGACAGGACCTGGCCGCTGATCCACCCGGCGAAATCCGATGCCAAAAAAAGGACCGCATGTGCGATATCATTGGGGTGACCGAGGCGTTGCAGGGCGATGCCTTCGATGATGCCTTGTTGTTTGCTGGGGCTGTACGAATCCCATTGACGTTGTGTGTTGGGGTTGGAAAGCACAAATCCAGGTGCGATGTTGTTCACTGTGATGTTGAACGGCCCGAGTTCGTGAGCCAGCTGGCGCGTTAGATTAATTTGTCCCGCCTTGGCGGTGGCATAGGCCTGAATGCCCGTCAGACTAATCCCCAGCCCGGCGCCGCTGGAGATGTTGATGATGCGGCCGCGACCGGCCTGCTTCATGCTGGGCACCGCGGCTTGGGCGAAATAAAACGCCGCGCTCATGTTGACGGCAATGATATCGTTCCACTCCTTGACGGTCACTTGCTCGAGAGGTCGTCCCACTTGCCCGAGCACGCCGCCCGCGTTGTTGACGAGCACATCAATGCGCCCCGTGGTGCTCAATGCCTCGGCCACAAATTGCTGCACGGCGGCGGGATCGCTGACATCCACGGTGCGCACGTGACAGGTCCCACCTGCCGCCTGGCAGGCTGCCGCCGTTTCGACCAGCTCGTCGCCGAGCAGATCGCATGCCCACACCGTGGCGCCGCGTGCCGCGAAATTGATGGCAATGGCGCGCCCAAAGCCGTGTGCGGCGCCGGTCACAATCACTGTCTGCGCGTCGAATGAAATATGCATGATTCGTCCTCTTATATATCCCAGCCATCACTGATGAGCGATCGCGTCTCGCGCACTGCTACATCCCAGATGGCGTGCATTTCGTCGTCGGGGCGTTGGAAGTAGCCTTCGAAGTTGCCTTCTTTGTAAAACTCGCGCAACCGTGGCCCAACCAAGGTGGCGTGCCCGGCGCGGTCGGGCAGATTGACTTGGTGGTTGGGCATGCTGACACCGGCCAGGCGCGTCCACGGGAAGTTTTCCATCCACGAAGCATGGCTACTCAACGGGTCGGTGGCCTTGACTTTGGCCCAGGTCTGTGGGGCACGCCACCAGTTGTGGAATTTGACCTGCGCATCGAGATGGTCGGCCATCCACTCGGTGACCAGCCCATCCACCGGGCTGTTGCCTCCATGCCCGTTGACAATCACGATGCGGCGAAAACCGCTGCGGTACATCGACTGCAAAATGTCACGAATCAGGCTGATGTATGTATCGATGCGCAACGTGATGGTACCTGGGTAGGACTGGAAGTACGGTGCCATGCCATAACTTACGACGGGGAATACCGGGATACCGAGTGGCTCGGCCGCATCAACTGCCACCTTTTCGGCCAAAATGCTATCGACACTCAGACTCAAATAGGCGTGTTGCTCCGTACTCCCCAGCGGCAGAATTGCGCGGTTGTCGTGTGCTACATATGCCTCTACTTGCATCCAATTCATCTCACTAATGCGCATGATATGCTCCTTGTACTAGATTTCATGGGCTGCGGGCACTGTGGTCGGCTTTTTCATTAATGTCGGCAACAGAATCGATATCACAATCAATGCGACGCCAATATACTGCAAGAGGGCGAGTGTTTCTCCTAAAAAAAGAATTGCAATGGCACTGGCCGTCGGTGCCTCGAGTACCAGAATCAAGCCACCAATACTCGCAGGAATGTATTTGAGTGACATATTGAATAATGCGTACCCCCCAAGTGTCGGTCCAATCGCGAGAGCGAACAAAATTCCCCATGCGACGATATCGCCGACCTGAAACAACCCGGGAGCCTGTGCCGGCATCACCAACGGTGCACACGCAATAATCGCCAAAAGTGCCACCGACCCACTCGCCATTGTGACCGTCAATGATGCCCAAGGATCAACTGTTTCGACGGCACGCTGTGTGTAGAGCACATAAAACGCCTGTAATACCGCGGTAGTCAATCCGACCGTAATTCCCAACCAGTTGAGTCTCACTTGTGTGGGGTCGTAGAGTTTGACGAGCAGAACCATGCCGATGAGTGAAAGGAGCAGACCAGCAATCTGTGGCCAACGCAACGTTTCACCAAACATGAAGCGTGCCCCAATGGTCACAAATGTGGGAAAGAGATAAATGAGGACGACAGCGACCGCCGCACCGTTGAGTGCAACCGACCAAATCCACAGTGCGTGATAGATGCCAATCGAAATCACTCCTAGGACGAGGAGTGGACGCAAACTGACCCAAGGAATGCGTAGTGCGTGACGGTTGCGGATGAGGACGACACTGCCTGCTACCAACGTCACAAAAACATCGCGCCACAATGCGAGGGTAACTCCGGGGACGTGGTATACATCGAGTAAATATTTGATGCCAGGGGCGGTACCTGCCCAGACGATGGCTGCAATTGTACAAAGTAGATACCCGATGCGGGTTGGCGATGTCATGGTTACTCCTTGTCTGCACACCTGTGTGCTCTCCATCTTACCACTCTGCACATGTTGGAGTGTACAAAAAATCTCCCCACTTGCCCATACCGGGCAAGTGGGGAGATTTGCGTGTGAACCTTAGGGGGTTGGTGTGCGGGTCGCAGTGCGTGACACGTCAACCTTGTTGAAGAGGTTGCCTGCAACCAAGACGCCCGTATTGCGCAGGGCAATAATCGAGTTCTGGTTGTCGGCGGCCACAGCAACCGCGCCGGATGTTGGCACTGATGGGAAGTTGGCGAATTGTTTCGAACCCCAGACGACTACTGCGCCTTGTGCAGTAACCGCCAACGAGCAGTCGCGCCCAGCGGCGATGGCAATCACATTGGTGGCCGCCGCAGAGGGGATGGAGATTTGTCCAAAGGCGTTGCTGCCCCAGCCTACCACTTGTCCGTTGCTGAGCAGTGCCAGCGAGTGATCTTTGCCGGCACTCACTGCGACTACACCAGTCAATCCAGGAGGTGGTGAGGCCTTACCAAAGGAGTTTTCACCCCAACCGACGACGGTGCCGTCACTCTTGACAGCCAAGGCGTGGTAGTCACCACCATCGGCAGAAACGTAACCGGTGTCTTTGGGTGCAGCGCTGACTTGGTTTTTGCTGTCATCACCCCAGACGACCATGCTCCCGTCGGTTTTGATGGCGATGGCGAAGTTGCCACCAGCGGCAATTGCTGAAACGCCGCTACGTGCGTTCACTGGCTTGGGGCGACCTAAACCGCCGACCATCTCGATAAGGTTGAATCCACCTTCACCCCAGACATACACGTCGCCCGTGCTTTCGAGGACGAATGCGTTGCTGATGCCTGCGGCCACATCGGTGAATGTACGTCCTGCGAGCAGGCTACGAATCAACGACATGGGTTCCTTACCCCAGGACACCAAGCTACCGTTCTGCAACAGCCCAATCACATACAGGTTGCCGACGGCAGCCTTCTTGATCGTCAACGCTTGTGGCGTCGGCGTTGAAGTGCGGGTATTGGTGCTGGTACGTGTACTGGTATTGGTGGCAGTGTTGGTGCTGGTACGTGACGCCGTCACCGTATTGGTGCTGGTACGCGTATTGGTATTGGTGGGCGTGTTGGTACTCGTACGCGTATTGGTATTGGTGGCGGTATTGGTGCTGGTGCGCGATGCCGTCACTGTATTGGTGCTGGTACGCGTCGCAGTCGCCGTATTGGTGCGGGTACTCGTACGCGTGCCAGTATTTGTACGCGTCGCAGTCGCCGTATTGGTGCTGGTATTTGTACGCGTGCT
>CAZIKU010000091.1:4186-7858 GCA_964539815.1 uncultured Klebsiella sp.
GGGCTGCCTGGTGTGAGAAAGTCGAACGAGTCATTGAATGTGCCCGTACATGTCTTGTCGTATTGAATACCAGGCTTTGTTCCTGCTCCAATACCCAACGTGCCATTGGGTTTGACACCAATCTTGACACAGTTGCCTTGTAGAATGACAGTGCCCGCATTCGGCCCTGGGGTGACGGCTGCCGGCCCTGACCAGGGCGCAGACCGTGCAACTGGCTGTGATGCAGCAAAAATGCTGATGAACACAAATACAATCACCCCAAATGCTATTAACCGTTGTTTCATAACCAACCTTTCCATATAACAACACCTAAGGTGTGCATGGATGGATTGATGTTGCAACATATGCAATCAATTCATAACGCACACACACCACGCGCATCATAATTACTATTTCATAAAACTGTAATTACAATGTAACATGTCAAATATATCATGATGTGTTTTAAAAAGCAATATACTAAATGCGTTTTAAATCATCAAAACCGTAAATGTAAACTTTTACCATATATCACTTTTAAATTGAAAATTGAAAAAGCCGTATATTACAGAAAAAGAGCTATACACCGTATGTATGTTCACAACTACCGATGCGTCTCTATGTGTATTTTTCCCGGGCGAATATCATTCGCCCCTACGAGTGCGCTATGCATGATGCCAAATCGCATTTCGGGCTTTATGGTATTAAACATACTTCTGCCTATGCACCACACTGCATGAAAATCCCACGCGAGTGCACATGGTAGCACAGGTGTGTATCACTGCACTACCAAACTACCAACGCATGGCCGAGATTAGCGCCGGTATTGAGAGCATTTAACAATACCCTGGTGCATTACGATGTATGCCATACATACGCAATACGAATACACAAAAAACCTCCACTGCCAGTCACGGCAGTGGAGGAATCAAAGATGGGTGCTTACGGTGTGGGCGTGCGGGTCGCAGTGCGTGACACGTCAACTTTGTTGAGGAGGTTGCCTGCAACCAAGACGCCCGTATTGCGCAGGGCAATAATCGCGTTCTGGTTATCAGCAACCACAGCAACCGTGCCGGACGTTGGCAGTGATTGCCAACGAGTAGTTGCGCCTGACGGTGATAGTTGATGCGCGATACCGTCACCGTATTACAAGCAATGTTAAACAGCACAGAGTCGCCAGTTGGCAGATTTCTAGGCGCATGTGTGTGGTCAATGGTATACTGCATATCAATGCGTTATTTGGAGTATAACTATGTCGATAGCACAATTTGTGACGCGCATGCGAGCTGCCCAGCTCGATGATGCGGCCATTGCAGCATTTCGTGATGCCTACCAACAACTTGCGCGTGGTGCCACGGGCATGATGCCAGAGGCGACGATTACCCCGATAGCGACGTTACCACAGCGCGACGAATTAGGCGCATACCGTGATGCAGGGCAACAGGCGCTGGCCCGTACTGTGGTGTTACGCCTCAACGGTGGTTTGGGGACAGGCATGGGTCTCGAGCAAGCCAAATCGTTGTTGCGGGTGCGCAACGGGGACACCTTTCTTGATATTGTGGCCAAGCAACATCGTGCATTGATGGCACAGACGGGTGTCGATTTGCCGTTGTTGTTCATGAATAGCTTTGCCACGGATGCAGACACGCGTACAGCGCTGGCGCGCTACCCTGATGTGATGGCGCAATACGTGGTGCAAGGACGCGTGCCCAAGGTGCGTGCCGATACGCTCGCACCCATTGATTGGCCCGATCATCCAGCACTAGAGTGGTGCCCCCCCGGCCACGGCGAACTCTACCGCGTGCTGTGGAGTAGTGGTGTACTCGATATGTTGCTCGCAGACGGCTACGAGTACCTTTTCTCGGCCAACATCGATAATCTGGGTGCCACTCCTGATATGGCGATTTTGGGATACATGGCGACGCATCAGATTCCCTTTTTGATGGAGGTGACTGCCCGCACCGATGCCGACCGCAAGGGTGGGCACTTGGCGCATGCCGCAGATGGGCGCCTGGTGCTGCGCGAGAGCGCCCAGTGTCCGGCCGCCGACATGGACGCCTTCCAGGACATTACGCGCCACCAGTACTTCAACACCAACAACGTGTGGTTGGCGTTGCGGCCGTTGCGAGATTTGCTGGCGCAGCACGGCGGATTTTTGCCACTCCCCATCATTGTCAATCGCAAAACAGTCGATGTACGAGATGCTACGTCACCTGCCGTTATTCAGCTCGAAAGCGCTATGGGAGCGGCGATTGGTCTGATTGCCGGCGCACAGGCGGTGGCGGTACCGCGTACGCGCTTTATGCCGGTGAAAAACTGCCAAGACCTACTGGTGTTGCGTTCGGACTGCTTTATGGTCAACGAACAGTACCATGTGGTGCCCGTCGATGACGCCCCGTTGCCGATCGTGACGCTCGATCAACGCTACTACCGCGTGATAGCGGACTTCGAGCAGCGTGTGGCCGCAGGCATCCCATCACTGCGGCATTGCCATAGCCTACAGGTACACGGTGATGTGACATTTGCGCCCGGTATCACCATGCACGGCGATGTGGTCTTGGAGGCAGCGCATGCAGTGACACTCCCCGTGGGGGCACAATTTCATACGGGGACGCATCAGATTCAGTGATTTATCAGCGAATTGTTGTTGACAGCATCCCCGCTATCGGGTATACAGAATATGATTACATAACGTGTGGCAGGATGCTGACACGATGACTACCTAAAAGGAATTCTGCATGTCGCGACCGACCTACCTTCAAGCACTCAGCGAGCGCGTGTTGATTTATGACGGTGCCATGGGCACCAGCATTGATGATTTTGATTTGACGCCAGCCGATTACGGTGGTGAGCAGACATTTGGGTGTCGAGATTATCTAGTCATCACCCGCCCCGATGTAATCGGGCGCATCCACCGCAACTTCATGGAGGCGGGGAGTGATGTGCTTGAGACATGTACGTTCCAAGCCACACGCCTGCGCCTCGAAGAATGGGGCCTCGGCGAGCGTGTGGCCGAAGTCAATATTGCGGCTGCCCGCCTGGCCCGCAGTGTGGCCGATGAATTCGCTGCCAAAGATGGCCGTGCGCGTTACGTGGCTGGCTCGATTGGACCGACGGGCAAATTGCCCTCATCGAATGACCCCGCACTGAGCGATATCACCTTTGATGAGCTGAGCGACATCTTTCGTCAGCAGGCCATGGCCCTGATCGAGGGTGGCGTGGACGTATTGTTGGTCGAGACTAGCGTCGACGTGCTGGAAGTCAAAGCCGCCCTCGACGGCATTCGCCGCGCCAAGCACGACATGAATCGCCCCGATGTGGCCGTACAGGCGCAAATCTTTCTCGATATGAGCGGCCGCATGCTGTTGGGCACCGACATCCCCGCCTACATCGCCACCATGGAAGCGATGCCCGTGGATGTGTTGGGCCTCAACTGTAGCACCGGCCCCGAGCACATGCGCGAGGCGATTCAGTACTTGACGGCGCATTCACGCAAACCAATCTCGTGTATCCCCAATGCCGGCCTGCCCATCGAAGTCGACGGTGCCACCGTGTACCCGATGGAGCCCGAGCCCTTTGCCCGCACCTTGGGTGAATTCGTCACGCAGTACGGCGTCAACATCGTCGGTGGCTGCTGCGGTACACGCCCATCGCACATCGCCAAACTGCGTGCCCAGATTGGTGGTACACCGC
>CAZIKU010000092.1:0-7675 GCA_964539815.1 uncultured Klebsiella sp.
CTGGTTGGTCAACTCGTCGGTACGCAGCCCGATGCCCCAGTCATCATGCTGGGCTCGCATACCGATACAGTTATGGAAGGTGGTCGCTTCGATGGGGCAATTGGTGTGCTCGGGGCAGTGGCCGTGGTGCGCGCGCTCCAGGCACACGGCATTCGTTTGCGCCACACCATCGAAGTCGTTGACTTCATGGCCGAGGAATCTACGCCACTCGGGTCACTCTTTGGTAGCACTGCCATGGCACACGGCTTCACGTCAGCGTTTTTGGCTCGTGATATCCCGGGGTGGGGGAATGTGGCCTCCTGTATTGCGGCCATGGGTGGGCAACCTGTAGCATTGACGACGCCACTGCGGAGCCATGGCGAAATCGCCGCCTACCTGGAGTTGCACATCGAGCAAGGCCCCGTCCTCGAGCTGGCCAATCTCCCCATTGGTGTTGTGACTGGTATTGTGGGAATTCGCCGTGCCGACATCGTCTGTCACGGCCGTCCCGATCATGCAGGTACGGCAAATATGACCGTGCGTCATGATGCGCTCTGTGTGGCCGCAGATGTGATTCGCGGTGCCGAATTGGCGGCACAACGGCGCCCGGGGACTGTGGCCACGGTGGGGTCGTTGACTGTGTCACCCAATCAGACGAATGTTGTGCCCGGATTGGTACGCTTTAGTCTAGAGATGCGCAGTGTGCACTGGCACGAAGTCTGTGACATCTGGGATGAGTGCATGCGTCTGTTGCAGTCCGCCGCAGCGTTACGAGACGTGCAGGTCGAGGTGAGTCCCTGCGAGGACTCTCCACCATTGACATTTGCGCCGTGGTTCACTGATGTGGTGGCACGTGCAGTCGCTGCACAGGCGATTCCCGTGATGCACTTACCGAGTGGGGCCGGGCACGATGGGAGTATGATTGGATTAATTGCACCAGTTGCAATGATATTTGTGCGTACCAAAGATGGTCGAAGTCATTGCCCCGAAGAATTTGCCGCCCATGATGATGTGGTTGCAGGTGTACAAGCGATGTATGACACGATTTGTATGCTCGATACGACCCTTGAATAAGTGGTGATTGTGCCATGGCGACGCGTACCCCCACACAAGAATCATTGCCCCGACAACAACGCCGTCTCCGCGATGAGCGCCGCATGGCTGCCCTGCGCGAGATTCCCACGCTGAGCGACTTGCCGGCATCGGAATTACGCTTGCTGGGGCGGCATGCGGTGTTGCGTGTCTTTGCCAACAATGCCACAATTGTGACCGAACGCATGCCCACCGATTATCTCTTTATCGTGATTCAAGGGGTGGTCACTGTCAATTTGCATGACCGCAACGGTCGCGACGTATCATTGGGGCGCTTGCCTGTTGGGACAATGTTCGGCGAAAGTGCATTCTTTGGTAATCGCTTTGGCGGCAATAGTGTGGTGGCACAATCGGTCTGCCACTTGTTGCAAATCCCACACGACGTGTTGCGCCGTGAGAGTGCCCAACTCCCGCAACTCATGACACACCTGCGCGCCATGTATCGCACCCGGTTGGTGCAGGCCACGCTGGCGCGCGTGCCGTTTTTGGCACCACTGACCGAACAAGAGCGTGCGGCACTCATCGATCAACTCATCGTCCGTGATGTGCCACGCGGTGAATATATTATCAAAGTGGGTAATCGCCCCAATGGATTGCACTTGATTGAACTCGGGCAATGTGTCGTCAAACGCGATCATAAAGTCCGTGGCCATCTCGAAGAAGGTGACTTCTTTGGTGCGATGGCATTGATGAACGATGCTCCCGCCAGTGATGACGTGCAAACGACCACTCCGTGCATTATCATGACGTTGCCAAGTCAGCGCTTTTTGACATTACTAGCCGAGCATCCCGATATTCGCCAGGTAATTACCCAAACCATCATGCGCCGGAGTGATTATTTGGCGCAGATTAACGCCACCGTGGATGCGGTATGGGCCAAGGGTGTGCGCCGTGGTGATACCGTCTTTGTGCGTGATGCGCAACGCTGCCCACCAGACTGCCGCTTGTGTGTGCAGGCGTGTGCGACACGTCATGGCGTACCCCGTTTGTCATATACCGGCATAATGCACGAGGGGCACGTCATCGTCGATAGTTGTCGCCAGTGTCGAGTCGGTGCCGAATGTGTGGATGTCTGTCCTGTCAACGCCATCAGTTGGCAGGGGGCGGCCTTGGTCGTCAACAATGATACATGTACCGGCTGTGGCCTGTGCACGAGTGCTTGTCAGTATGACGCCGTATCACTGCAACTCCGCGACAAAAGCTGGCGTGGCAGTGTACGCCGCGCCATGCAAACCATTCCGCTACTCGCCACACACCCTGCGCCAGTGACGCATCGTGCCGATAAATGTGACCACTGTGCCGGATTCGATGATATGGCGTGTACCAGCGTGTGCCCCATTGGGGCATTGCACATGGTGCCTGTCGAGCAACTTTTCCCCTACTAAAAAATAAACCCCGCACGTGCGTCGCACATGCGGGGCTCAGCTCTGCTGGCTTAGGGCTCGTACGGCTTGCCAACAGCCGCTGGTGGGCGAGCACGACCGATGACTCCTGCCAGTACGACGACGGTGATTACATACGGCAGCATCTGGACAAACTGCGACGGTAATGCGAAATCAAAGCCCTGTATTTTGATTTGTAGCGCATCTGCCGCACTAAAGAGCAGCGCACCGCCAAGGGCACCAAATGGAGTCCAATTCCCAAAAATCATGGCTGCCAGTGCGATAAATCCACGGCCGTTGGTCATCACGTCATCGAAGTTGTAGCTGGCTTCGAGCGAGAACCAGGCACCAGCGAGTCCGGCAATCATCCCTGCCACCCACACATTGAAGTAGCGCAGGCGGTTGACATTGATGCCCATCGTGTCCGCCGCACGAGGATGTTCACCGATTGCACGCGTGCGCAATCCCCAGGCGGTGCGGAACAAAATAAGGCTAGAAAGTGGGACCAAAATCAGCATCAGGTAGGTGATGGGGCGATGTTGGAACAACATCGGGCCGAGGACGGGGATGTCACCGAGAAGCGGAATATTGAACTCTGGCAACGACGCCCCACGATTCCCGGTTGACTGCAACGGCAAAATTACACTCGTGCGCAGATACCCGGTCACACCAACAGCCAAAATATTGATGACGGTGCCACTGATGATTTGATCGGTTTTGTAGTGGAGCGACAACACGGCGTGGACCATCACAATAGCCCCACCTGCCAATATGGCGACGACCAAGCCGGCCCAGGCACTCGCAAATGCGAGTGCCGCGATGAAACCGACACACGCCGCAAAGAGCATGATGCCTTCGATGGCGATATTTACGACGCCGGAGCGTTCACACAAGATACCTGCAATAGCACCGAGTGCAATGGGAGTCGCCAGGCGTACCATGCGTCCGAGCATATCCACGACATCGGTGCGACTGTTGACGATTGCCGTCAGCAATATGCTGAGAATGACGACGCCAATCACGCCACCCATGTATGCTGCAGCCAGATCGGCTCGTTTGGCTACAATCAAATAGACTGCGCCAACAATCAATAGCACAGCGAGGGTGTAAATCGTCGTCGCGGTGGGAAGCGGTATATCAACGAGTGGTGCATCTTGAGGGGCGCCATACGCATAGGGAATGCGTAACGTCGATACTGCACCAAGGGGCACCGCTTGTTGTACCAACGCCCACAACGCAATGGCTGTCACAATGCCGATTAGGGCGATTATTCGTTCACGGGTAAATACTGTTTGCATAGAAGGAAAGCTCCTTAGCGACCCCAGCCGCGACTTAACGTAATCCCTGCACTCCGTGCGGTACGGATGCGATATATCTGTCGCACGATTTGATCTGCCGCCACGAATGCAATCACCAATGCCTGAATGATGTTGATCAGATTGATTGATATGCCGCTATTGAGTTGCATCAAGCCGGCACCGTTGCGCAATGCCCCCCAAAAGATGGCCGCAGGGATGATGCCAATCGGGTTGCTGGCAGCCAGCAAGGCAATTGCAATGCTATCGAATCCATATCCTGCAGAAAACGACGCTTTCAGGTTGTGTTCGAGTCCTAGGACTTGTGATGCACCGGCCATCCCAGCCATGAGCCCGCTTAGTGCCATGGTGACAACAATAGTACGAGAGACATTCATTCCGGCGTAATGGGCAGCATCAGGATTGGCACCGGCGGTGCGAATTTCGAATCCGACAGTGGTACGCTTCAGCAACCATGCAATGGCAAACGATGTTGCTACTGCCAACAAAAAACCACCGTGTAAGCGATAATTTTCACCAAACAAAAATGGAATCTCGGCAGTCGCTGCGATGAATGGCGTGCGTTGTGATGATGATTCTTGGTCGAGGAATGGGACTTTGATGAGATAGTCTGTCCCACGTATGGCGATATAGTTAAACATGATCGTGGTGATGACTTCGTGTGCGCCTGTGCGTGCGCGCAACCACCCAGGAATGGCACCCCACGCTGCACCACCGAGTGCACCTGCCAGGAATGCAACGAGTACGTGTATCACGGGTGGTAACGAGACAAATGCACCGACAATGGCAGCACACATCGAACCAACCGCAATTTGCCCCTCAACACCAATGTTGAACAATCCGGCACGGAAGCCGATGAGTACGGCGAGACCACCGAAAATATACGGCGTCGCTTCGACAAGTGTATAGGCAATTGCACGTGGACTGCCAATGGCGCCCATAAAGAGTCCACCATAGGCGGCGATGACATCTGCGCCTGTGACTACGATAATGATTGCACCAATCAAAAGCGCCGTAAAAATAGCGAGTACGGGCACAAGTAGTGCTGTCACCAATTCGCGCCAGCGTGCCGATTGTGCGTGTGATGTGTCGCTCATGCCGTTGCTCCTGTCCCTCGTACCCCAGCCATTAATAGCCCAATCTGATTGCGATCCGCCTCAGCACCGTTGATTTCTGCAATTATTTGCCCACGATACATGACCAGGATACGATCAGACAGAGACAAAATCTCGTCGAGTTCGGCCGAAACCAACAACACGCCGCAGCCTTCATCGCGGGCTTGGACGATGCTTTTGTGAATGAATTCAATGGATCCAACATCAAGCCCACGTGTTGGCTGGGCTGCGACGAGCACATTGAGTGGACGTGCAAGTTCACGGGCAACGACGACTTTTTGTTGATTGCCACCAGACAATGTACTGGCCAGTGCATGCGAACTCGCTGTGCGTACATCGAAACGGGTCACAAGTGCATCCGCATGCTGCGCGATGGCTGCTTCATTGATAATCAGCCCATCCGCAAATGGTGCACGGTTGTAGGTCGATAACACCATGTTATCGGCAATTGAATAACTCAATACTAAGCCATGATGATGGCGATCTTCGGGAATATGCCCCATGCCAGCCACAATCGCACGGCGTGTGCCTTGATTAGTTATGGGCTGTCCGTCGAGCGTGATTTGGCCAGATTGGACAGGAATCATGCCGGTAATGGCGGCAACGAGCTCAGTTTGTCCATTGCCTTGTACCCCCGCGATACCGACTATTTCGCCGCGGCGTATCTGCAATGTCACATTGTCTACGGCATTGTTGCCGCGCTCGTCATTGACTGTGAGTTGCGTCACTTCAAGTACTGGTGTGGTAGGCTGTGCCTTGGCTTTGTCGATATGGAGTACTACATCACGCCCTACCATCATACTCGCCAAACTTGCTTCGGTGGCAGCCGCCGGTGTCGTCGATCCGACGAGTTTACCACGCCGCAAGACGCTGATGCGGTCGGCGAGTGCTAGCACTTCGCGGAGTTTGTGGCTGATGAAAATAATCGACTTGCCTTGTGCCTTGAGACGGCGAATAACCACGAATAAATCGTCGGCTTCTTGGGGCGTAAGGACTGCAGTTGGCTCGTCGAGAATCAATACTTCGGCACTGCGGTAGAGTGCTTTGACGATTTCGACACGCTGTTGCACCCCCACGGGCAAGTCTTGCACATAGGCATCAACAGGGATGTCGAGACCGAAATTCCGTGCCAACTCGCTGATGCGCTGTTCTGCAGTTGTGCGGTCAATCAGTAGCCCTTTGACGACTTCGTTGCCGAGGATGATGTTCTCACAGACAGTAAGTGTTGGTACCAGCATAAAATGTTGGTGTACCATGCCCATGCCGCGAGCGATGGCATCGTTGGGACCAGCAATCTGCACTGGTTGGCCGTTGAGCAGGATTTGCCCCTCGTCGGGACGATACAACCCGTACAGCATGTTCATGAGAGTCGATTTGCCGGCACCGTTTTCGCCTAACAGGGCATGAATTTCGCCCTTTTCGAGGGTGAAATTCACTGCATCCGTTGCAACAATGCCTGGGAAGCGTTTGGTGAGATTGCGTACTTCTAAGACGGGCGTCATAGACAACTCCAGTAGGGTGTGAAGTGTGCTTTTAGCATACCACAACTCCACGAAATCGACAGTTATCCGTGGCTGTGTTTGCGTAGTGATTCTACAAAATCAAGCGTTTCATCTGATACTTGGCGTACCACACGCATGTCGCCGGGAATACGTGGTGCCCCATGACTTGTCCGAATGCGGCTGACCAACGCGTCACCGATACGTTGCAGTTGCGCCATGCCAGCAAATGCGTCCGGGTCAATCCCAATCATCAGTACGCTGGTCGGTACTGATTGATGCGGCAGTGCAAAAAACGATGGCAACTGGTCATCGCTCGTGCCACCAATCATGGCCCCCGTCAAGAGTGCGATACCCAGCCCAATGCCGTATCCTAAGACGCCTGCGGGGAGAATTGCACCATCGAGGGCATGTTGTGGGTTTTGTGTCGCATTTCCATTGGCATCAATCGCCCAATGCGCCGGAATTTCGAGACCTTTTTCGGCTGCAGCGACGATTTTGCTCCGTGACACACTTGCAGTTGATCCATCAAAAATCAATAACGGCTGTGTGTTGCCCGGGATGCCAATTGCAATCGGATTACTGCCTAGTAACGCGGTCTGCCCGCCAAATGGCGCCATGGCTACGGGCGTGTTGACGACTACGATACCTGCGAGATTGGCCGAGACAATGGTGCGAATCGTCGTGTCGAGTGTACCGATGTGCTCACACTGTGCGATACCAATTGCCGCCACGCCATACCGCTTCGTCAATGTGATGAGTCGTTTGCAGGCAGTAGCAGTGGCAATCTGACCAACGGCGTGGTCGGCAAGTAATGTTGCCGTCGCACGATGGGTGTGGTGCCAGCGCAGGTTGGGTGTTGCATTGATGGCACCTGCCTGGAGTCTGGCCAGGTAATTGGGCAAACGGCGTACTCCGTGGCTGACTATGCCACGCGCTTCAGCGTCACAGATGGTGTGTGCGACGAGGCGTGCATGCGATACGGAAAGTCCGTGGAATCGTAGAAGAGCCGCGATGGCACGGGTGAGTTTCTGGTTGTTTGTCACGGTTGTCTGTGTGATGAAAAAATGCTGGGTGACGGTGATAGAAAAACGGCGACCAACCACGTGGTTGGTCGCCGTAGCGGTACAAACGACTAGTTGAGTGAAACGCCGGTGGTGATTGAACCATCGGCCAGACCCTTCAACATTTCGTCCATCTTGGCCTTGACTTCTGCAGGGATTGCAGCGTCAGCCTTGTTGTATGGTGCCAAGCCGATACCGCCGTTGCTGGCGTCATAGACGGCGACACCA
>CAZIKU010000093.1:0-7639 GCA_964539815.1 uncultured Klebsiella sp.
ATGTCGAGGGTACGGTGATCATGTACGGCGATAATTTGACGGCCTCCATGGATGCTGCCATCAAAGAAACCGAGCGCCGCCGTGCCATCCAAGAAGCACACAACCAAGCCCACGGTATTGTGCCGGTGGGGGTCATCAAAGCGGTGCGTGATTTGAGCGACCGCCTGCGCAAAGCGGCCGAAGACCAAGGCGTCTATGCGGCGACAAGCCAAGATGCCACACCGGCCGTCCAAGCCCCTGCCACCCGTGAGGCCATGGCGACGCTCATCAAAGACCTCGAAAAGCAGATGAAGACGGCCTCGCGCGATTTGGAGTTCGAGAAGGCGGCCGCACTGCGTGACCAAATTCTCGATTTACGCCGCACCCTAGCCTTCGAAGAAGCAATTGCACCGGCGCCTGCTGCGGCCAAACCGCGGTCGGGTGCACGCCGGCGCTGAGGATACATGGACCATGGCGGTACAGATCTGGATTGGCGAAAAACCAGAACACACCAACGAACGACGCGCAATTACGCAGTTGGCAACGCAACTTGCACGCCTTGATGGCCTGTACATCATCATGGCGAATTTTAGCGTTGGTGGGCGTACCATTGATGTGGTGGTGCTCAAGCACGATGGCTTTTTTGTGGTCGAGTTGAAACACTGCGATGGACGCGTCATTGGTGATGTCAATGGCCCATGGTTCGTGGAAAACAGCAACAACGAACGGAAACGCCTTAATCCGGGGCGCAAAAATCCCTACAATCAGGTGATTGCCTACTACTACGCCTTTAGTAACTTTCTCGGCGAACATCGCGCCGAGATTACGGCCAACAAAAACAACGATACGCGCTCGGTACGCCGCGTGGTGGCAATTGCCCCTGTATTGCATCCCGAATCACAAATCGATACCGACTGGAAGGTGCAGGTCGTCGGACTCGACGAACTGCCCGTACACATTTTCACCGAACGTTCCACCAACATGGCCTGGAGTGACGACGAAATCCAGCGCATTCCGCAACTGCTCAACTGTACGCGCTGGGACGAAATCGAACGCCTCGTCTTGAACGAAATCACGCCACCAGCCCCTGCGGTGCGCGTACGTCGCCCCTTTGTGACACAACTGCTGTCGACATGGACGGGACAAGCCTTGATCGCCGTGAGTGTGGTACTGCTGGTGGTGGCCATCTGGTTTGCCGTGAATACACGGGGTACCCAACTGGTCACGCTGCCCCCCATGAATGCCACGGTGACGACGGTGGTCGATCAAGCCATCGGGATTCAACGCACGGTGACGCGCTGTAGCTGGGACACCGTGCAAACAATTATGCGTGCGCGCACCGGTGATGGATCATGGCAACAGGTGACAACTGGCGAAAGCGCCGATGTGCTCTTGACGCTCCAACAGGTCAGCGCGTGTAATGGCGAGATTCGCGTGCGCTTCCAAGTCAACAACAATACCAGCGATATGGCGATGCAAATTCCACTCGATGACAACCACGTACAACTCACTGATTCACTCGGTACGCGCTACGAAGTCGCCAGCGTACGCTCGCAACCAACACTGTTGCAGGTAGATGCGGGTGCGACGGCCACGGGCACCGTGGTGGTGTCGCGCGGGTTGCCTCCGAGTGCCAATACCCTCACTATTACACTCAAAGATACCCTCGTGGGTGATGCAACGTGGATCGTGCTCTTGGTGCAAGAGTAAGCAAAATCCAGTATCTGTAAATGATCAATTAGTCGGTGCTGACTGCATGGAGAATCCAACGCAGCCAGGCTTGGACTGTCTGCGCCCGCCGTATCCTGGTGTCACCGCTGATTTGCTGGTGTAACACAGGATGGATATTCATGGCCTCGACAATTTCAGTGCGCTCAGGGACACGGTGTTGCGTGACTAGGATTTGCCCCATTTCGTAAAACAACGGTGTTGTAAACATCGCCTGCACAATCAGACTTTTTTGGCGATGTGGTGGGGCAGTAACGACAAGTTTCCCTGTGGGACTGAGCTGGAGGTGGGCATCTACAAATCCGAGCCAGCGTGCAGCATTGACATAATAATCTGTTTGGCGTTTGTCGTAGCCGAGGCTGGTGGTGATGTGTGCTTTGGTGTGCTGCTGTTGCTCGAGTAGTTGCATGATGTTGATGATAATGCGCATGTCATCGGCCTGTGGGAATGGAATACCGGTAATGTGGCGCGGCTGACTCTGTTGCCATATTATCCGTACATCGGCCATGCGGAACACGTGCGTATCGAGTGTGTATGCATCGTGACGCGTGGCAACGAGTGAGTTGTAGTGGTATGCGTCAGTGAATTGGTATTGGGTTACATAATACGTGTAATTGTTGTAAATAATTGACACAGGTACCACGTGTTTCATCGTTTTCTGTGTCACGAACCGATACGGATAATAGAGTTGGCGAATCAATAAATCGTGGACGAGGATATTTTTTGACTCACAAATAAAAACATGCGATGCGGTCTCGAATGCAGCATCGATTTCGATTTGGGCGTTATCAACGGTAATAGTTTGGCTAGTATGCCGACCACAGGCGATGTGGAATGCGAATTTCCCTGATCCGCGCCGTCCCTGCAGTGTGGGAAAGACAGTTGTACTGGCAAACACGTCATGCAACGCACCACTGAGCTGTAATACGCGCAATGCCTCGGCTTCACTATGTATATCCATGCTGTCGAGCGTATCCAACGCAGGAATATGCAGCGGTTGTGGGGCTGGGTATACGTCGTATGCGAGTTGTTGGTATGTTTCAAATGGGCCGATGATGTATTCCCCGCGACTAATCGGCAATATACTCAGGTGGTGTGTACGAAAAATAGCTGGCAGACTCTGTTTGACGTCAAATTTGGCCATCAAGCGCGCTTCGCGCACGGTATTTATCTGGTGTGCGCTAATACGAAATGACCCATAGTGTGCCACTTGTTCGGTGATGCGGTGGCGATCGAAAAGGATTTCCCAGCTCTCGTTTATTGTCATTGCCATCGGATCACCAGTTGCGAATCAATACTTCGTTGACGGGACCGCGTTCGGTGTGGCGTGAATTGATGGCACGCGTGGCGCGTACGATATCAATGGTGAAATCGTGATAGAGCTCGTGCATCAATTGCGTATCTGCATTGCTTAGGAGGCAATAGACGCCTTGTGCCGTGAGTGATCGGAATGTCTGTGATAGCGTGACTTGATCTGCATCTGCGAATCCATCGGCGTGGTAACTCGTGAAATTTTGTTTGCTCGGACTGTGGTAGGGTGGGTCAAAGTACACCAAACTCCCTGGTGGTACATCCGTGAGCACCGTACGATAATCTCCGCTGACAATCGTGATATGCGCCTGCTGTAAATAGGTGTGGACCGCGCGTAGCGTATCACTATCACAAATAATTGGATTGGTATAGCGCCCGATGGGAACGTTGAAAAACCCCTGACTATTGACGCGATAGAGTCCGTTGAAACATGTTTTGTTGAGGTAGATGAGCCGCGCCGCTTTGTCGACGGCACGCATCGTGGCATAGGCTTCACTCCGGTCAAGGGCACGTATCTGTGCATAATACGCAGTGCTATGCTGGGCAGCATGTACCTGCAAACATGCAATCAACTCCTCTACCTGATCACGGATAACGTGGTACGTGGTAATTAAGAGGTCGTTTTTGTCACATATCGTGGCATATGATGGCTGTAATGCAAAGAGCACTGCACCTGCCCCCACAAATGGCTCGATATAGCGGGGTTGTGAGTGAGTGAGTGAGTGAGTGAGTGAGTGAGTGAGTGAGTGAGTGAGTGAGTCGATCGTTCCGCAGATGGTTGGCAAAAGCTGGCGCTTGCCGCCCACCCATTTGAGGAATGGTTTAAGATGTGCTGACGAAGTGCTCATGTGTCATTCGATATGGTGATCCTGATGCATTATTGATCGAATGCGGTGGATGATCAAATCGGCGAATGTGTACATAGCGATAGAAACGCCGTACCGTGACAACGCATGTCTGCATGTCACGGTACGGTATCGAGTTCTGTTCGCGAGGCTGATGCGTTACGCTGCTACTTCTGGTTCAGGTGACTTGGGGACGAAGCGTGTCAGCAAAATGCCCAACTCGTAGAGCAGCCACATGGGAATGGCCAGCAACAGCAAGTTGTAGGGGTCGCCCGTCGGCGTAATCAGGGCAGCAATGATGGTGATCACGACAATTGCATAGCGTCGTGTCGATGTCAGCATGGCGGTATTGACGACATTCAGGCGTGCCAGCAGATACATGATGGCAGGGAGCTGAAAGATGACCCCATTCCAGAGCAAGAGTGTGGCCACTGTTTGGAAAAAGCTATCGGTGGTGGGCATGGTGGTAATCAGCTCTGTTTGGCCGTAGCCCAACAAGAATTGCAACGCAGCCGGCACCGTAAAGAACCAGCCAAACGCCACACCTGCCAAAAAGAGCTCGGTCACAATAGGTAGCGCGATATACACGATGCGTTTTTCGGCGTTGAGTAGCCCTGGTGAAAAGAATGCCACGAGTTGATAGACGACAATCGGCATTGCCAGGATGATGCCGATTGCGAGTGCAATTTGCATGTACCCCAGGAATACTTCGCCGACGCCCACTGCATTGAGGCGTGTACCTGGTGGCGCAAGTTGTTGAATCATGAAGTCAGGCAGAATGACGCCATCGATAATCGGGGTATTCACCACATAAAAGCCAAGTACGGTACCAATGGCAATCGCCAATGCCGCTTTGACGAGGCGATCGCGCAACTCGATGAGGTGGGGCGCGAGCGCACTCCAAAAGTCCTGGAGCGAGTTGGTGGGGACGGCGGCGGCGGCTTCGTCGAGAAAGTCCGCTTCGTTGGGGTCTTCGAGGGGGACCAGCCAGCGCACAATCACAATCACAATCAATGGAATGATGAGCAGGATGGCAAATACGATGACCGTGATAATCAGTTGAGAGGTATTCATGCAGAAGGCTCCACGGGTGAATTCGACGCGAGCTGTTTGGTGAGCGCCTCAATGCGTTGCGTCAATTCGTTGACGGTGATGCGCATCATCATGAAGTCATCGTAGGACACGGATGATGGAGTACTCGACCGCGCGGTCTGTTGTTTGATTTCGGCGCGCATGGCTGCCAAGTCACGACTCATCTGCTCGACTTCGATGCGCATCATCACAAAGCTGTCGTGACTCACACTGCTCGGTGATGCTGCTGGGATGGGTGTGGCTGGTGCCACTGGCGCAGGAGCAGGAGCAGGTACGGGTGAGTCGTCAGTTGTTGCTGGCGGAGACACCTCGTCGTTGACCCAGTTGGGTTTGCGGCTGCGCGCCACGGTGCCACTTGCCGTGGTATCACGCGCATCATCGCGTGGTGGTGCAATAGTCTGTGCATCTGGAGTAATGGTAAATGGTGCAGTCACATCGCTTTGGGCGTCAACGACCGGTTTGGCTTGATTGGCGATGGCAGCAAACGTATCATTGGCTGTCGACGATGATGCCACATTGGTGCTGGTCGTGCCTTGGATGGCCTGTGTGGCGGTAGTCAACGATTGGTCGACGGCGGTGCCTGCCGTTTGGAGGTCTTGGCGCACCTCATCGAATTCGGCACGCACACTTTGCATTTCTTGGCGCAACGTGGAGCGAATTTCGCTGATTTCGCCTTCGAGTTCGCGGCGTAGTTGGATGAGAAGCTGGGCATCGGGTGAGGCATTCATCCAGTTGCGCAGCCGTACAATATTGCGCCCGACACTCCGGGCAAACTCGGGGAGTCGCTCGGGACCGATGACAATCAGTGTGACTATTAGGATGAAGAAAAATTCACCCGGACCGACGCCGAGGAAATTCATGCCGACCTCACTTCGCCAGGAACAACAATTTCATACCCCCTGATTGTACAACGAAAATGACCGTGTGATGATAGCGTTGCGCATACATCGCAGCCAAAAATGGCAGAGGGATACAACAAAACCGCCAGCGCATGCATCGGCACGCACTGGCGGTTTGTAGCAAGTATGGGGACTACTTGGCGTGGGCGTCGATATAGTCCATGGCGTTTTGCACGGTGAGGATCTTTTCGGCCTGATCATCGGGGATGTCGATGCCGAATTCTTCTTCGAGGGCCATGATCAACTCCACCAAGTCGAGTGAGTCGGCCTTGAGGTCTTCGGCGAAACTGGCGCTGGGGACGACTTGATCTGCGCTAACCCCGAGGCGTTCGACGACGATTGCCTTCAAGCGTTTCTCTAACTCTGCGTTCATGAACGTGCTCCTTCTGCAAACTACGACACAAATATCCATTGTGTCATTTTAGTTTCGTTGTGCGTATATTCACCACGGGGAATACCCCGACAGGCGACCTAAGATGCCGGGTAGCGCAGTGCTACCGTACCCAACACACCATTGACAAAGCGTGCCGCTGAATCCCCCACATATCCCCGCGCAATTTCTACGGCAGCATTGATGACGAGTTTGTAATCACCACGTCCATCCCCCATATAGCGCATTTCTGCGATGGCCACATGCAACACACTGCGCTGCAAGAGCGGCATTTCGTTGAGTGGGACATTTGGCGCTAGATCCTGAATAAGTGCATCCAAGGCGTGCCGATTGTTGACCGCGAGTTGTACCACCGTACGGATAAACTCTTGTTGCGACGCACTCACCGGGACCACGCGATCGTCGTCTTCGCTGATGCGTGGGCTCGCAACATGATTGGCTAGCACGGTTTCGATACTATGATCGGTCTGAAAAAGCTCGTATAGGATACGCACAGCCATGGTGCGAGGCTTAATCCGGGCGATGTGAGGCATGCGTTCCCTTGAAATTAATAGCGGCGACAACCACATCAATGCGAACATCCTGTGTGTACTCTTGGGCGATGACGGATTGCACCACCGATTGGACAAGCATGCATTGTGCGGGTAATGGATCCCGCGCCACTGCATCCACGACCACATAACACGTAAAAACCGTACTACCCCTATCGTCGTGTGCTGTGACTCCATGTCCGACCAATGCACCAACAGGCGCATGGTACGGTGGTGGCGCACACGCCACCCCAGGAATATACGTCAACGCCCGACTAATCCGGTAGACGATATGTTGCAGTGACGTCGTTACACGCATTGAATACACACAAACATTCTACTCATAACCGTCTGATACGTCAAGGAAGCGCACCCGACAATCGCTTATATTCTGTGTTATAATACCACCCGTTGACCTTTTTGTGTCAATGCAATGTCGAACGTCAGGCCGCTCCAGCCTGTACGCGATTCATGAGGAGATTACATCACATGGCGTTGGAGAAGAACGAAAAGTCCCAAGTCGTCAGTGCCTTCCAAGCACATGCCACTGACACCGGTTCATCCGAAGTGCAGATTGCCTTGTTGACCGAGCGCATCAATCAAATCATTGACCACTTGCGCACGCACCAGCAAGACCATGCCACCCGCCGCGGCTTGCTGAAGTTGGTTGGCCGCCGCCGCCGCTTGTTGGCGTATCTGAGTCGCACCGATCGCGCTAGCTATCGATCCGTCATCGAGCGCTTGGGTCTGCGTCGGTAACAGTTGTGGCAGTGAGCCCAATTTATTGCTGATATGCTGCGGGCGCACATTGTGGCCCGCAGTTTTATCTTTTTCTGTGAACAAAGACCAAGGCGTTAGGGATTG
>CAZIKU010000094.1:0-7607 GCA_964539815.1 uncultured Klebsiella sp.
TGCACTCGAATTCCGTCCCGATCAGCGCGTCGTCTTGGTGTTGCAGTATGATGACCGCATCCACGAACTCGCATCACAGGCGTTTGTATGGCAGCAGGCACAGAGTTATACGCTCGAAGTTGCCATCCAAGGGTCACACATCGAGGCGCGTGTTGATGGAGTGGTACGGCTCGTTGCTGATGATACGATGCTTGCCCATGGTGCGGTGGGATTGGTGTGTGGTGATGGACGATTGGCTTGTACCACGGTATCGATTTCGCCGATTGAGTGATGATTTTTTGATGAGAAAGAGGGCGTCATGACACATTCTGCCCGACCGTCACGCCCATGGCATGTGGCTGTGATTGCCAACATCAAAGGCCAGACGCCTGTACCAAGCGACATTCCTGATGCAGATGCGGAGTTTGACCGGCAGAGCACGATTGATGTGCTCAGTGCGGCCATCGCATCGGATGGGCATCGGGTCACCTTTTTGTCGGGTGATGCGTCATTACCACTGCGCATCATGGATGACAAGCCAGATATTTGTTTCAACCTTACTGAAGGCATGTACGGCGATTCCCGCGAAGCCCAAATCCCCGCCGTACTCGAGCTGTTGCGTATCCCGTACACCGGGTCGCGCGTTCTCGCCAATGCCATTACCCTCGACAAAGTGATGACCAAACGCATTTGGCAGAATTTTGGTTTGGCGACGGCTCCATTCCAGGTTTTTGTGACGGGCGATGAGCCGTTGCGCACGGATTTGGCGTTTCCGTTGTTTGTCAAACCCTCCCGAGAAGGGTCAGGCATGGGCATGGATGCGGGCTCGATCGTGCATACTATGGCGCAACTGCAGGCCCGAGTAAAGTTGGTCGTTACACGCTACAAACAGCCGGCACTCGTTGAGTCGTACTTGACGGGGCGAGAATTCACGGTGGGAGTGCTCGGCCGCACTGGTACAGCGCATGCGAGCCGTATTCCGCAACACTATAGTGCGGACGGTTTTGTGCATATGCCACTCCTCGAAATCGATAGTCAGATTTCGCATACACCAGGTGTCTATGGCTTTGATAACAAGTTACTTGATATCGGCGATAGCAAAGGTGCCGGACTAGTATGCCCGGCACCGGTAAGTGATGCATTTACGGCGCAGCTGTGTCAGCTCGCCATTGCCGCACATAATGCCGTTGGTGCGTTGGATATCTCACGCGTCGATGTGCGTCTCGATGCGCATGGTGCGCCGATGCTCGTCGAAATCAACACCTTGCCAGGCCTAACGCCTGATTTTAGCGATTTAGCACTCATCATCAATGCGGCGGGGATTCCATATAACGACCTCATTTTGGAGATTCTCTACTTGGCTGCTGATCGCTATGGATTGCGCTAAATCATACTCGGACAATGATGTGTCTGGTATCTGACTAGCGTGCTTGTTTGACCGTGATATCACCTGTTTCGCTAGATACATGTAGATACGTGTTGACGCTATCAGTTGCCGTGGTAGTGAATTCCGACGTAAACACACCTGTACCAATAGTGTGTGTGATACCCACGACGAGTGTTGGATCAACGCGCACGGTCACATCACCAGTCGTCGTACGAATAGTGTGTGTGCCAGGATGACTGACGAGTAAATCCGCATCGCCTGTATTGAGTGTGATGCGCGATGTTTTGGGGGCATTCCCCTGAATGCCGCCACTCACTGTCACATGCGCATCGAGGTGTTCGATGTTGTCTGATTTCACATCAATGGTACTAAGCGTTGCGTTAATGCTGACACTGTTGAGTGGGGCATCGAGTGTGATATCACCGATGGTGTTCTGAATTTCGATGTTGGTACCTGCGGGGACGTGCACTTCAATGGTAAACACAATCTGACTCACATTCTCGGCTAGATGCGTCATAATCGTTTTGGAATCAATGATTATTGTGTCGCCATCACGCTGCATCATCGCGAAGTCGAGTTTCTTGGGTTTGTACGGTACGACGACGTCGAGCGAGACCTGATCGGCCATGCTTTCGTGGATTATGATGTCCCCACCCATTGCAATAATGCGCACGGTGCCTGGCGTATTGACAATGATTTTTTCTTGGAGGGCGTAGCGTGGCGCAGGATCGGTATTATATACTCGACCTGCCCAGCGATTGACGTTGTTGAGATCGTGTTCTCTGACGACCCTGATGGCACCGATGATGCCCGAAACAATCAATACGAGAGCGAGAACAATAAGCCATGGAGTACGTGAGCGTTTCATGATTGCGTGCTCCCTCGCAACACCGATACGTTGAATTGCATATATTGAATAAACACACTTATGAAAAAGCGACTTGTGTAGTAGAGGATGATGCATCCGAGTAACCCAAAACCACAGGCTGCCATCGTTACATACCCGCCGAGCTGTAAGAATCCCTGTTGCACACTAGGCGTAAACTCATATGTGCCGAGGATGGTGTATATGTCACCTACATTTGTTACGGGAATGCGGAAAAGCAGTGCAATGCCATAAATTGCTGGTGTCACTAGCAGCGTAATGCTCACTATCCAAAAAGCGATGACGACACCAGCGAGGGCAATTAACGGACCTAGAATGAAGACCACATTGAAAAATGTCAGACTGAGCACGGCAAATGTTGCTTTCAAAAACGAAGCAAATGTGAGGTGCTGTTTGGCAGCACTCAGATGGCGATGTGCGGTGAGTTGTTTGGCGATTTGTGCGGGTTGTCCGAGTGTCTCAATGACAGCTGCATCACTGCGCCCAGCGTGTTCGGCATCGGTAAAGTACTCTTCGTAGTCGCGTAAAATATCACGACGTTCGTTCTCTGGGAGATTGTCTAATGCGCTTGCCAGTTCAGCTAAAAATTCCTGTTTTGTCATCATTCCCCCTTTTCGTTGAGTAATGCGCTCACACCGTCAGCAAATAATTGCCACTCATGGCGTAATGCGGTTAATGTAGTGCGTCCGAGTGCGGTGATGCGATAGTATTTTCGTGGTGGCCCTTCGGCAGATTCTTGGAGATAGGTTTCAAAATATCCTTCGTCGGTGAGGCGCCGCAAGAGGGGATATACCGTCCCCTCGGCGATCTCGATTTGGCGTGATATCCGCTCAACAAGCTCGTAGCCGTACCGATCATGCTGCGCCACAAGCGCAAGCACGCATAATTCTAGCACCCCCTTTTTGAATTGCACATTCATCTGTGCACAACCTTCCGTTATGGATGTGTACCATGTGATCTGATTTATACACAATAATATATCACAAGGTATTAGATAATACAAGGTAGTATAAACCACACCAGCCGTTTTACGGTTGATGTGGTCGATAGACAGGTGTGTCCCAAGCGCGTCGTTAACGTGATTGTGGCTTCCACGACTGCGCTGTCGGGGTTGCTTTGTATTTGCCGATGGCAATCGGTGTGATTTGGGCAAGTGCGGTTTGTGTGCGTGCTACCACGGCAGTTTGTGTGCGTGCTACCACGGCTGTTTGTGCCGTGGAGGTCGCAGTGTAGTTCCAGGCCTCGCGCGTCGCAGTGCGTGCCGCAATTGCCGTCAGCGTACGCTCAACGGCATTCGTCTGTGTCACCGCAATGACGACTGTGCGCGTCAAGTAGGCAGCAGCGGTATTGGTTTGGCGTGCTTCGCTCGTCGCCGTTTGTTGCACCATCGCAGTCGCGGTGCGCTGGGTTGCGAGTGCGGTACTAGTGGCATATACGGCGCTCGCAGTCGCGGTGCGGGCGTTGGAAGTAGCCGTGTATTGCGCAGAAATTGCCGTTTGCGTGAGCGCGCGAACCGCTGTACGGGTAATGTTTGCAATGGCGGTATTTGTCTGGTTCACTTCTGCAGTCGCAGTGCGAATGGCTGCCATCGTCTCGGTACGAATCGCGTTGGCTGTTTGCGTCAGCTCGCGAGCAGTGGTACGTGTCATGGCAACTATTGCCGTGTTGGTGGGGTTGACGATTTCGGCTGTTTGTGTGCGCCCCATGATGGCCGTGGCACTGCGATTCGCAACATCAGTTTGTGTGATGGCAATCACTGCAGTACGTGTCATATAAAAGATAGCTGCATCGGTTTGGCGTGCAACTGCGGTGGTTGTACGCTGCCATTCGCTGGTTGCGGTCCGGACGGCGTAGGCGGTCTGGGTCAATTCACTTGCGGCAGTGCGGGTGAGTGCCATGACGGCCGTATTGGTGGGGTTGACGATTTCGGCCGTCTGGGTACGCCCCATGATGGCCGTGGCACTGCGATCGGCAATATTGGTTTGGGTGATAGCGACGACGGCGGTGCGTGTCATGTAGTAAATTGCTGTATCGGTTTGGCGTTGTTCTGTGGTGGCAGTGCGTTGCCATTGCGTGGTAGCAGTACGGACGGCGTAGGCGGTCTGGGTCAATTCACTGGCAGCAGTGCGCGTGAGTGCCATGACGGCCGTGTTGGTGGGGTTGACGATTTCGGCTGTTTGTGTACGTCCTGCCACAAAGGTAGCATTCTTTTCGGTCACTGCGGTTTGTGTGGCACCCATCACTGCCGTGCGGGTGATTGCTGCCACGGCAGTTGCGGTTTGGCGTTGGACGCCCATAGTTTGCGTGGCACCCACTGCTGCGGTGCGGGTAATCGCTGCCACGGCTGTGCGGGTCTGCATGGCTGCATCGGTGGCCGTCATCTGCCATTCCGTAGTCGCGGTGCGTTGTACGGCGATAGTGCTCGTGCGAATGGCGGCCATGGTTTGCGTGTTCTGGGCGACCATCGTCTGTGTTTGGCGCGCCACCTCAGTTTGGGTGGGGCGGATTTGTGCGGTCTGTGTTTGGCGGGCTGCGCTGGTGGCGGTGCTGATGCCGCCCACTGTCTGCGTCAGCATGGCCAATGCTGTTTGTGAAGGGGCTGCCTGCATAGTCGCAGTTTGGCGCGCGCTTGCGGTGGCAGCAACATTCGCTGTTTGAGTGGCTACGGTATTTGGATCGAGTGCCAACGCCACTGCCGCGTTGACGTTGAGGCGTGGCACCATGACTTGGACGACGGCGTCTTTGTTGGCGTCGATGGCCACACCCGCAGTCGAGAGCCAGTTCAATACATCGCCGACCGATGCATTTGCATGGACACCTTTGAGAATCGCCCAGGCACCGGCGACATGTGGCGTCGCCATGGATGTGCCCGAAAGGCGCATAAATTGATTGATTGGATATGCGTACGAAGAATAAATGCCCAGTCCTGGTGCCATCAAATCGAGCAGTCTGTCGCCATTCGCATTTGGTAGATTCTGAGTGGCTGCCGGTGCATTCGAAAAACTAGCGACAGTATCGGGGATATACCCCTGTTTGTCGCTGGCACTGGCACCGACGGCAATTGCACTTGAAACACACGCCGGTGAAGAAATTCCCGTGGTGGCACCATTATTGCCGCTCGCAATCACCGTAGCCACGCCAATTGATCGCAATAAGTCGATAGGAAGTTTGATTGCATTGCTATCGCATGTACTGCTAAATAACCCACCGCCAAGGCTCATGTTGACTGCTGCAAGTGTGCCCCAACTCGGTGTACTTGCGTTGTTGTAGAGCCAATCAAGTGCGGCGATTTGATCGGATGACCAACTCAACACACAGTCCATGCCCCCACCGCAAAATGATGCAGGGAAGCGTGAAAACACTTTGATGGCAATGATTTTGGCACCTGGTGCGACACCAAACATTTCGCTGGTGCGCGATACCCCGTTGCTGTCGTTCCAGGTGGTCATCATGGCAGGGGTTTGGCGTTTGCCCGCAATAATTCCTGCGACATGCGTCCCGTGGCTACACCCGACGAGATTGGAAGGACATGGCAACCCACTATCGGTGACTGTGGTAAACGATACGCCGCCGGGACAGAGCGATGTCGAGCTCACGCTGCCGGATGTCAACGTGCTCGAAAAACAGGCTTCGGCAATGACTTGCCCACTCAAAAACGTGTGGTTTTTGGCTACACCCGTGTCGACAACCGCGACGGTTGCACCACTGCCATCGTAGCCCGACATGACCGCACTGCGTGAACTAATCATGTCGATGCTCTCGCCGAGGAGGGGCGGCAACGGTTCATCCAGGGTGATGCTGGCAATTTGTTTGTCGTAGCCGAGTTGTTCGAGATTGCCACGCATCACTTGTGCAAAAATAATCGGCGTGGTTTTGGTCATGCCCTTGACATTGAGTAGGGTTGCTTGATTCCGCTGTACAAAGGCAGTTGTTTGTTGGGCTACTGCGTGAATTTGTGCTGACTTTTGCGCTGGTGACAGCATGCCCATTTCAAATGACGTGGTGTTCTGGAGCTGTATGATGACAGGAATGACATCGCTGGCATTTCCTTGGCTTTTGAGTTGTTGTACTTGTCGCTGAATGATGCTCGACTGCGGGAGTTGGGCATAGGTGGTTGGCAATGTACTTGCCACAAATACAATTACCGCCAATCCCACACAGACTACAAGTAGACGCCATACGCGTGTAGAAAATTGTTGCATACTTCCCCCGCAATCGTAGCATTGCGTAATTCTCGAGTGTATGCCTAGTATAGCACTTTCCCGTGTGTATTGACTTGTGTGAATGTCAAGAATATTTAATTATTACGTGCAAAATTAGCACTTTTTGCCGGAATATTGTGACATCTGCAATGTATTACTATGAAACATTGCTCCGTAGCATAATGAGGCGTCGGTCACGTTCAGCCTGTTTCTGCGCGACGAGCTCAGGTGGATCCCAGACGTATGAGGTACAGAAAAAATGCTTGACCATGATGTCGGCGCTGACCACATGACGCATGTGATGTGTCCGCATCGCATGCGTGAGCATTTTGCAGGTATCGAGGTATTCGTCGCGCTCTGGCCAATGTTGTACATATGTGTGGAATCCGATTTGTGTGACGAGTTGTTGCAACAACGGCGTATTGCGCAGGACGGCACAACACGGATGCAGACGCGCATCACAGATATCCGGATTATCATCACGCGCGCTGCGTGGAATTTCGTGCACTCCGTCCCATGACGGGCATACCCCGACAGCCCACGCATCGTGATGTACATCGAGGAGTGCGACCAAGCGTGGAATCGTATCAGGCTGGGTAAAAACCACATCTGCATCGAGCAACAGGTAGTAATCACTAGTGGGATGTCGCTGGACTCCCATGCGCAAGACATGACCGTGGCTGTTAAATGCGGTCTCAATGCCGTACCCACTCGGTATAATCGGCGTCCCGCGTGCGTGCGCATAGGTCGTCAGTGCGGTGGTATCGTCGGTGGACGCGTTGTCGTAGAGTGCCCAGTGTGTGACCACATCAGGTGCATGCATGCGGTCGTACGAGCGGAGCATCAATTCCATGTAGGCCGACGTGTTGTGGTTGACGCAGATAGCCGTGAGAGTCATAGTTTGTATTTGGCACGTAATGCGTCAACTGCCGCGTTGGTATCCCTCAGACTCGTCTGGTGAATGTCACGGTAGCACTTGATGGCATCCATCAGTTTGCCGGCACGGAGGAGTTCGATAACTGGTGCGTTGCGCACATCAGGATCGGGCACATACGTGACATTGAGTTGTGTGTACAGAAACGCTAACTTGGCTTCGAGTTCGGCCACTTTGCCACGGAGTTGGACCACTTCTGATTGCAGATCCATTGGTTGC
>CAZIKU010000095.1:0-7553 GCA_964539815.1 uncultured Klebsiella sp.
CGTATACAGCGAGCCGGACGGCGACAGATACGTATACCCCGACAAATACGCGGACGGCGACGAGCACACGGACATTGACATATACTAGGACCGCGACATACACGCGCACCAATACGCGCACGTATACTGCGAGCCGGACGGCGACAGATACGTATACCCCGACAAATACGCGGACAGCGACGAGCACACGGACACTTACTGCGAGCCGGACGGCTACTAACACTGCAACTGACACACGGACACTGACGCCATCTGTGACGCCGACAACACTGTCAGGATCGTCGTACGCATGGTGGTATCGTTGATACACATGCCATAAGTCGTGGTATAATAGGCGAATTATGTGCATTTGCCATATGCGCATGCGAATATGCAACAAAATTTGTCGTATAATCATATACGATGAAGGTAACAATGTGTTGGGAGTGTGCGATACATTTCCCCTCCAAATACACATGAGTTACACGATTGTGGTGCGTGTATGGGATGTTTACTACATACGTGTTTATATGGTATAATGCTGATAATACGCACATACCATGACAAGTATTAGGTGATGGAGGGTTTGTTCATATGGAAACCGCCTTGTCGATTTCGTTGATTGTACTTGGGGCGGCCTTGTCGCTTCTCGTGGTGTTACAGGGGCGCAATGCTGGACTACAGTCACGAGATGCGTCGTCTATTTATCAAACGAAGCGCGGCTTAGAAAAGACCATGTTCCAGGCTACCATCGTCTTGGGCATTTTGTTCCTTGTGGTTGCATTAGTTGCAAGCTTGCCGTTGTTCGGTAGTGCAGCACCAGCTGCTGGATTGATGTATTAATCTACTATGCTACGAATCATGCGCTTTCAAACAATCATTGCAGTGGTGACCTCGCTCGTCGCCGTGGGTGTGGTGTCGTATGGCATCATGTCACGCCGCGAGTCGACACAGCATGCGACACGTGCTTCGCACATTGAAGGGCTGATTGCGACACCAACGTTGTTGTCACTTGCCGAAGCACCCAATCTCACGAGTGCGGGTATGGTTGCGGGTCAGATCGGGACTCCGATGGCATTGGATACGCGCGGGCAGCAGGCTGCAGGCGTGCGTGTACTCGTTGCGAGCAATGCAGAGCCAAGCAACGTACAGCCACGCACAGGGGCACAACCGGTGCGTGTATGGAGTGGTTTGCCATTCCCGTATGCACCGCTCGTAGCAATGGACGCGGGTGCACCTGCACCGGATGTCATGTATGCACTGGGTACGGATGGTGGCATGTTGCGCATTGCAGGCATGCATCGTGACAGCGAAGGGAAGCCGACTTCGGTGCCGTTGCGCTCGTACACGCCATCACGTGTGCCATCACGGACGTATACGCCGAGTTTGACGTTCACCCAAACCACGACGTCGACCAAGACACCACGTCCATCACGGACTGCTTCAACCACGCCGACGCGTACATTGACACCGAGTATGACACCTACCCCGACGGAAACGCCCATCAAACGCTTGACGCCGTCATATACACCGATTCCTAGCACCAATACCGCGGTACCCACAAGTACGCGTGCGATGGTCGTGTTTACGCGTACATCCACACGTGTTGCTACCAAGGCGATCGTCGCATCAGCAACGCACACCTCGACACGTGCTGCGACCGCTACGGCAACGAATAAACCGGCTGCACGCAAGACGAACACCGCAGTAAATCGTGTGGCCACATATACGCGTACCCGTTCACGTACGGCCACCAAGAGTCGTACGGCAACCAATACGCGCATGCCCACATTTACACGCGTTGCTACAAACTCACGCACGGCCGTCAAGAGCCCTACTGCGACACGTACTGCAGTGTTGCCGTAGATCACAGCCTACACGTTACTCAACATAGAGCGCCGCCATCATATGATGGCGGCGCTGCTGTGTGTATGGTCGGGTTGGATTAGGTGCCTTCTTGCCAGCTATTGAGATAGTGCTGTTGCGCATCGCTGAGGGTGTCGAGCGTAATCCCCATGGCGCTGAGTTTGAGCGATGCAATCATGATATCGGCGCTGTCTGGCAGACGATGGACGATTTTGGGCATGCTGCCTGCCTGGCGTGCCAGAAGTTCGGATGCTAGTGCTTGGTTGGCGAACGACATGTCCATGACTGCAGGTGGATGACCCTCACCTGCGACCAAATTCACGAGTCGCCCTTCGCCAATCAGATTGAAACGTTTACCATCTGCCATGTGGTAGGTGGTGACATGCGTGCGGGGTTGCGTTTTGGCGGTGGCGAGGCGTTCGAGGGCGGCAACGTCGATTTCCACATTGAAGTGTCCGGCGTTGGCCAGCACGGCACCATCTTTGAGGTCGGTAAACTCGGCTTCGCTCACAACCGTCCGATTACCGGTGACGGCGATGATGACATCAGCCTCGCGTACGGCATCGGCCATCGGCATGACACGGAAGCCATCCATAGCGGCTTCGAGTGCTTTGACGGGATTCACCTCGGTGACGATGACTTTGGCACCGAGCCCAGCCGCCCGTGATGCCACGCCGCGCCCGCACCAGCCGTAGCCGGCCACAACCACGGTGCGCCCAGCCAAGAGGAGATTGGTCGCGCGAATCACACCATCAATGGCACTTTGGCCGGTACCGTAGCGATTATCGAACATGTGCTTGGTACGGCTTTCGTTGACGGCGACCACGGGGAATGGCAGGACGCCCTGCGCCTCCATGGCTTTGAATCGTTTGACGCCAGCAGTGGTCTCTTCGGTGGCGCCCAGTGGCATGTGCACCGGATCAAGGCCGCGCTGGAGCAGATTGCTGGTCAAATCTGCCCCATCGTCGCAGAGTACGTGTGGCTTCATGTCTAGTGCGACGTTGATATGTGCACGGAACGTGTCGAGTGATTCGCCGCGGATACCAAAGACGGGGATTTCGTCGTTGACGACCAACGAGGCAGCCACGTCGTCTTGGGTGGAGAGGGGATTGGATGCGACGAGCACTACTTCGGCGCCACCAGCGGCCAGGGTACGCACCAGGGCAGCTGTTTTGGCAGTTATATGCAAACAGACAGAAAGGCGCATTCCTTTGAGGGGGCGTTCACGGCGGAAGCGTTCTCGGATGCCCAGTAGCACCGGCATGTCGCCTTCGTTCCAGTCAATGCGTTTGCGTCCGACATCTGCGAGCGACACATCGGCAATATCGAATTCAGCCATGATAATTCCTTGTCTCAGGCAAAACGGTTGTGGGCATATTATACACTGCGCCCTCCGTACCGTCACTCGTGTATGGTACGATGTGAAGCAACAGACGCTAATGGATGACGAGGTGGGAGATGTCTGCACGCAAACACTGTCCGAGTTGTGGCAAACAATGGCCGGCCGATGCACCGTATTGTGGCTATTGTGCGACTTCACTACATAACGTAACGCTCCAAACGACGCCTGGTGACGTGGTGCAGACTGTCGCGCAGCCCTATCCTCAGGGGGTGGATGACGAGTACATCAGCATGTTCCGCCCCACGAGCACTGTTGATAGCATGGCTGCCATGCACCTGCGGCGTGTCGATGATGGGTTGTTGTGGGCGCATGTGCAACGGCTGACGGTGGTTGTCTGGGTGCGCTATCTGTTGGCATTCGTGTGTGGTGGTGTGGCTGGGTATGCGCTGATGCTGCTGATAAAACTGCCTGATGGCAGTGACTGGAATGGTTGGCATGTGGTCTGTGCTAGCGCGATTGTGGCTGGGATCTACCTGATCACGAGTGCGCTAGTGACCCAGTCACAGCGTGATACATTGGTGATGCAGTTACGTGCGCATCGTGTAAAAAGCTAGCAGTGTACAGGTGCCTACGGTGCCAAAAAACATGGTTAGGCATATTTTTTATTAAAAAGTATAGACAATACACAGACAAAAGCGTACAATTCAGATAATCTGACAGATTAGATGGTGTAAGAAATAGAGGATTGCTATGCATGTGCGTCAATCATTTGTATGGCTATTAATCGTAGCGGTATTGTATGCCAGCTGGCCTGTACCGGTACACGCGCAAGTCCAATCTTCGGCGCCAATATCGGTGCCGTCGGCCGCCACCAAAAGTAAAGTACGTGTGATTATCACGTTGAAAAACAGCTATGGCTATGAAAATGATGCGATGGACACACGTCAGGTCGCGGACCGCCGGGCACAAGTCACTCGTGATGTGAGGGCATATGTACAGAGCAATAAATCGTTGCTCAAGGTCGTCCACCGGGAATTGACGATTTTACCCATGGTAGTGGCTACCGTGGCATCAGCGGATTTGGCACAACTTGCCAAATCACCGCTCGTCGAATCAATTAGCGAAGACAAATTAAGCAAGCCAGATTTAGCTGAAAGTACCGATTTAATTAATTCACGAGCAGTAAACGAAGGTGGGTATGGTGGCAGTGGCCAGATGGTGGCGGTGCTTGATACCGGTGTCAACAAAAGTCATGTATTTTTGAGTGGGCAAGTCTACGGTGAAGCATGTTTTTCAACCAATGACTCAGATTTTAATTCCGATTCACTCTGTCCTAATGATACGCAATTTGAAACTGGCCCGGGGAAAGCCGTGCCGTGTGCGAATTTGTGTGACCATGGCACGCATGTAGCTGGTATTGTTGCTGGCAAAAAGATTTGTATTGATTGTGGTACTGCAGATCAAGTCATGATGTCTGGAGTTGCACCCGATGCCAAAATCATGGCAGTCCAGGTTTTTTCGGGTTTTTCAGATAATGCAACTGCCGATCCGTGTAATGATGCAAACACGTCGTCACCGTGTGTATTATCGTGGGATAGTGACCAGATTGCTGCATTGCAGTGGTTGGTAGCATTTAAGCCAGGTTGGAGTAGTAATCTGGTTTCGGTCAATATGAGTCTTGGTGGTGGTAAAAGTGCCACAGCGTGTGATGCATCTGAAACCGCACGTGCTGCAGCGATAAATCAATTACGACTCCTTGGAGTTGCCACGGTGATTGCGTCTGGCAATAGTTCATTTACCAACGGAATCGCATATCCGGCGTGTATTAGTACGGCAATTGCGGTGGGGGCAACGCGTACGCGCACAAGCAATACGAATGAGCCACCAGATACATACAATTTAGCCAATGTGGATGCAGTCGCATCATATTCCAATGCACCGACCAGTGCTGCCAATGGGGCCAATGCGAGTGGTGATCGCTTGCTTGATTTGTTAGCTCCAGGGAGTGCCATTTATTCGTCGATTGCCACGGGGACAAACCAGTATGCATCGTACAACGGGACATCGATGGCGACACCGCATGTGGCAGGTGCATGGGCGGTGATTAAAGGTATCAATCCCAATATGTCGGTGCCAGATGTACTGGCATTGTTGCGCAGTACAGGGCGGTCAGTAACCGATGCGCGTAATAGTCTGGTTGTACCGCGTATCAATGTGGGAAATGCAGTTGTAGCGTTGCGTAATGGTAATGCGCTTACGCAGGTTTCTGACTATGGTTTGAACTTTGGTCGGGTGACGCGCAATCAGACGGTCTATCTCAACGTGGGCATTCAAACCGCGCTCAATGTTAATCAGACGATGTCCACGAGTATGAGTGGCGGGAGTGAATTCTTTTTGCATAGTTCGACGTGTCTCGCCAATCTGTATTACCGACCGAGTTGTGTGCTTACCATTGGTTTTACACCGACGTCTGCCCAACGGTTGCAAATATATACGGGTGCGCTTGATATTACGATTATCACCTTCGGGTTTCCCGTGGTCTATCGTGTCGGCTTATATGGGCGTAGTGAGCCAACCACACCAGATATAGGACAGACGCAGACGGTTGTGGCGAGTTCGCGCACGGCGACACGAACACGGACTCCCATACCGACTATTGCGTTGCCCGTATGGACGATGATTGTCGCTGCCACACAAACTGTGCAACATATCCGACTCGCTCAGACCGCGTTTGCACTGAATGCGACGCAATTTGTGCTCAATGACCGTATGACGGCCACTGCAGAACGCGTTGGTGGATCGCCATCACGCACGCGTACAATGTCAGCGACGGCGACAGCGACGGCGACGCCGATACCGATTCTCCGTACGGTGAGTGCAGCACAAACACAAACGCAGAGTGTGCGTAATAATGCGACGGCTACACAACGTGCTGCATTGACGGAAACAGCCGTTGCACTTGTCAACGATAAAATGACTGCCACGCGTGAGCGCACATTGGGATTGGCCACGCGCACAAAGATTCCATCCTTGACACGGACTGCCACAGTGACACGTTCCAACACGGGGACAGCCACTGCGTCAGCTTCGGTGACCGCTACTGCTACGGCAGTATCCTTGATTGAAGCCACGAGTGTGGCTCAGAATCATAACATCCAACGCATCATTGCACTACCCAGCGAGTCTGCGTACGCACTTCTGACGCAGGGAACAAGTGTGATTACTCCCGAGTTGTCGTTGATTGATGCGGCACTGTCGCCCCTTGGACAGGTTGACTTGCCTGGAGAAAAAGCCAGTGCTATGACCGATGTAGATGACCGTCCTGGTCTGTTGTTTGTGGGCGGACGGCTCTTCAAGGATGCCATGTACATCCAAAGCTACGAACTCGTGGCACAGGTCCCCGTAGCACGAGGGATGCGCCTCGAACTAGGGGATGGCGAGCCTACGAGTATGTATGCAGCCGGAGATCGCTTGTATGTGGCGTTGCGCTTCGTGCCCCAAGCGGGGGGAGCGGAACGTTTCGAAGTGCGCGCCTATGATGTCAGTGATCCTGCAATTATTTCACCGTTACCAGGGGTGGTGGCGACATTGTCAGGCCCAGTCAACAGTCTGGTGGGTGTGCCATTGAGCAACATGATGATTGCGGCTGGTAAACGTTCTGGAGCAACTACAGGATTTATGACGAGCCTGATGCCACAAGCAACACAACTCAGAGTGGCATCGACACTCCTTTGGCCACGTGAACTTGTGAGCGCTGTTGTGCGTTGCCAGGTCACATTGCTTGCACCGCAGCACACGGTGTTTGCGAGTGATCGACAAGATATCATAGCCCTGGCCGTAAATAATGCCACGGGCGCCATTACTGCATCGCCACTCAACAAAGTGGCACGTATCGGCGATTATGTGGCGCTCGATCCAACGCATTCCCAGCTCTTGGTCGGTCGTTACAATAACACGGTGCCGACGAGCATTGAGACGAGTCTACATGTCTACACCATTTTGCCACCTGCCGGATTACGTCTGCGCGGTGTAACTACGGGTATCACCGGCGATGGTGTGGTACGTGGTATAACTGCTGATTTTGGGCAGATGGTGGTGGCTGCTGGAGCATCACTTTCGCGGCTTACTGCCTATGGACTGCTCGTCCCAACCTTCACGCCGACTGACACGTTGACGCCGAGTGTGACACGGACGGCATCCCGGACATGGACTTCTACGCGTACGCAGACGGCAACAACGACCGTGACAAGTACGCCGACACTGGCCCCAAGTAGTAATCGCCTTGATGCTGGGAGTAATCATACGTGTGTCATTGACTACTACGATGTGGTGAAATGTTGGGGGGATGCAGCATATGGCCAACTTG
>CAZIKU010000096.1:0-7521 GCA_964539815.1 uncultured Klebsiella sp.
AGCGGAACCCCTGCCCTGTGACTTTTGTTTCAAACGTATTTGACAATGATAGATCGAGCTGCCCATCCTTGAGCACCGACTGACTTTGCCATGCTGCATCCACGGATACACCCTGGTCTGCAACCCACACAATACTTTCTTCGTGGTACGTGCCTGCAGCAGCGACTTCAGGGTCGGGAGTGCTTGGGTCATCACCAATGTTATATTGGACCATGAATGCCACATTATGCCTATCTGATGCACTCTTTGATGGTCCAGAATCGTACCCAACGTTCTTGTTGGCATTGACATATCCATACACCTCAGGATTCAACGAGGCATTTAAATCAAGAATATTGAACTCGACAGCACCTTCAAAGGTACTCATGTTGGTCAGGCGTGAGACTTCTTTCATGCCTATCAGCACATTTACGCTCGTATCGATTGACAGCACCGCCCGAACTGGCGCAGCAAAATAGGCGCCTCTACCAGTGTTTGATCCACCCGGTGTAGTATCACCACCTTTATAGAGTTTGACGACTGCCGTGTTTCCTGTTGGAATTACCACAGCATACTGGTCGAGATATGCTTGTTCGGGATACGTATAGCTGATAGTCCGGACCACCTTGTACACGAGTCCACCCAATGTTTTGCTGTAGGTAATGACCCCCGAACCACTCCCTGTCGTACTCCCCGCACAATTCGTCTGTGCATTTTCAGGACCATTCGTCGCATTAGCCACAATTACAGTCATCTCGACCATTGTTGTCGAATTACACTTTATGGCTGAACCAGTCAGATTTCCAATCTCGATGGTATCAAAGAGCACATTACCGAAATTATTCGAATCTTGAGAATCAACAATGGATTGTATTGCCTTACCAGTACCCCCACCCACCGTCAATACAAAACCAGAATCACCACCATTCCAAAAATATGACTTTTTGCGCCAAAACACCCCGTCACCCTTGTCATCACGCGGTCGACCAATCTTGCCATTATTCACCGAACGGTTAAACTCCAGCCGGATGCCATCGCTACCATTCGTCAACACGCCACCCGCCGGATTAATAATTAACGCCGACGCCACAATAGCCCCAGGATTGACTCGTGGTGCCATGACCACAGTCAAAACCGCAATGACACTCAATACCACAATACCCAATGCAAACGCATGTACCTTGTAGTTCATGATGCCCTCATCATATCCACTACTTCCATGTACCGTATAGGCATTGCTCATGAAAGTTTATTAATTTGCATGTTTGCTGAAATATGCCATGATTATATATCAAATTAGTACATTAAACAATATTTAGACTATTTTGATGTTGATTTTAATTGTTTTATTTAAATATGTAATTGTATATTTTTCATTTATTATCATCATAATGCACTATTCGTTACACTGAATGATTGATATCTCCGTAATAATCACATAGCAATGACGATATAACAAAGTCCCCCCTACACACTATGAGTGTGCAGGGGGGAGATATCCACAGATTCTACGGTGTGCGCGTCCGTGTGGGGGTACGCGACGGCGTAAGCGTCCTGGTAAAGGTGCGCGTCTTGGTAAACGACGGTGTCCAGGTCTCAGTGGGTAGCGCCGTATCTGATGCAGTCAGGGCGATCAGCGGACTACTCGTTGGTGTGCGTGAGCGCATGATACCTTCGAGCGGGCTCCCAAAGATGCTGTTTGTGCCATTGCGATACATCAAAATGGAGTTTGAGGTTGAAATATCGATTGCAACAATATCATTGCCTGGATTCAAGATCGCTTTGGGATACGAGATAATCCCAAACTCGGTCAGCCCGTACGGGTATACCGTACCACGGCCATCAAGCAGGAGCGTGGTACCACGGCCAGCAGCAATGCGCACAATGTCGGTGGGCGTGCCAATTTTGTTCAGCTGCCCATACATGTTGCTCCCCCAGCCGACAACTCGTCCGGTATCGAGCAACGCCAGTGAGTGATTCATACCCGCCGCAATGGCGACCACATCGCGCAATCCGGCGGGGACGCGACTCTGGCCAACATCATTGGCCCCCCATGCGACCACGGTGCCATCGGACTTAAGCGCCAGTGAATGCCGTTCACCGGCTTCGATGGCGATGACGCCCACGAGACCCGTAGGCACTGTTGCTTGGCGGGCATCGTTGCGCCCCCATGCCACCACGGTACCGTCGTTCTTGAGTGCCAAGGCATGATTCGCGCCCGCCGCCACATCGACCACATCATCCCAGGCTTCGGGTGGCATGGCCGTTTCGCCAAAGATGTTGTGACCCCAAGCATACAGGCGGTTATCGTACCCCACAGCATAGCTCGTGCTATGGCTGGCTGCGACATCCAGGAATTGCATGTTGCGCAACGCCGGGGGAATCGTTGTCTGTCCCCACTGATTGCGGCCCCAGGTAATCAATGTTCCGTCGGCTTGGATGGCAATCACGAATGAGTGACCCAAAGCGAGTTTGTTGAGTACCGAATTATCAAATGTGGGTGACGGTGTGCGCGTGATACTGGGTGTGAGTGTCAGCGACGGCGTCAACGAATTAGTCAATGACGGGGTCAACGTGGGCGTCAGTGACGGCGTCAACGTTGTGGTAGGCGTCAACGATGGCGTCAACGTGGGTGACGGTGTATCCGTCTCGGTCGGTGTATCAGTTTCCGTCGGCGTATCCGTTGGCGTGACTGTATATGATGGGGTAATCGTATCCGTTTCCGTAGGTGTTTCGGTTTCCGTCGCCGTAAACGTCTCCGATGGAGTCTGCGTTTCAGTTGGCGTATCCGTATCTGTCGGTGTCGGAGTCGCAGTATGCGTTGGCGTATTTGTCGCCGTCGGGGTATAAGTATTGGTTGGTGTTGGAGTGAATGTATCTGCAGGTACGCTAAAGTTGACCGAGGCATCATTGACTGAGTTGATCATCGTACTGCCTACCAAATTGGTAAAGCTCTTTTTCGTAACCGTATAGATACCAGCGGTAAAAGTACCGACGTCAAGCGATATCACACAACCACCCAACCCTGCAACACTAAAGCCACTGATATTAACTATCGTATCGGTATTGCTAATCGAGCCACCACACCCGTTGGTCACACCCGTGATATACAAGCCACGCGGAATCGTGAACCGGAAGGCGTTGCCTGTGGCATTCGTACTGTATGAATTTACTAACACGATATCGAGTTGAGCCGCTTTGGAGACTACCGGGTTGACCCATTCAGCTTCGAGGCTGAGCCCTTGCAAGCCGACGTAGGTGTAGTTTTCTTCGTTGTACGTGCCAGGACTACTGCCAATAGTGTACTGGATACCATACGCCACGTTGTGGATACCAGCATCAGCACTCAAAGGCATATTTGTACCATTGTTAATATGCGCATAGATGACGTCGTATCCACCATACCCTGTCTCCATGGCACCTTCAAACGTACTCATCCCGGTGGGACGACGCACTTCCTTCATGGCCACAAAGACTTTGGTATTGACTTCGACCGACATGATACGTTTCACTGGGTTCGACACATACACACCAACACCACTATTTGACCCACCTGGTGCAGTGTCACCGGCTTTGTAGAGTTTCACCATTTGCGTATTGCCAGACGGGATATTGACCGTGTATTGATCCAAGAAAAAGGTACTCGGATAGTCATAGGTAATCGTGCGAATCAATGAAAAAACGCGCCCACCCACCGTGTGCGAGTAGGTAATCACCGCTGAACCACTACCATACATGGATGAACAGTTGCGCAACGTGCCCGCAGTCGTCGTATCACTACACAGCGTGGCAGACCCGGTCAGACTACCGATGGTGATATCGCTGAACGTGGTATTGCCAATCATGCTAGACGGACATGATGATAATATTGTACGCAATGACGTAGCCGATCCCGGACTTGATGCATACGTACCACCACCGATAGAGAGTGCAACACCGGTATCGGCGTCTGCATAAAACTGCGTGGAGCCACGCCAATAAATTGTTTCACCTCGACTACCACCAGAAACCGAAGCACATTCGGTTCCCCCTGACCAACTAAATATTGGACCATTGCCAGTGGTGCGCGTCACGTCAGTAATCTGGCGATTAAACTGAATACGGATGCCATCATTACCAGTCACATCGACACCACCGCCGGGATTGATAATCAGCGTCTTGGCCATGACGGCTTGGGGCGCCACAGGTGCAAGGCGTGTCCCTGCTATCGCAAAGAAGGGCACCTCGGGCAATGTGGGCAACTTGGTCGAGAATGAGGTGATGCGCTGCGGTCCTGCAGTCAGCTTCAGTGCAACGGCTACCCCTCCAACCATGAATGCAGTGACGCAGATGAGCAGGATGCCGACGCGCCAGCGACGGATGAAATTCCCTATGTTGTGTCGTTTCTGTAGCATATCGTTCATTCCATTACTCATCGTTTGAACGTCGGTGTACGTGTCGGCAAATTCGTCGGCGATGCAGTCAACGTGCGTGACGGCGTCAGCGTTAGTGATGGTGTCGAAGTCAGCGATGCAGTTTCAGTAATCAATGGGGTGATTGTCGGAGTACGCGATACGTAAATGTCATCCTCGACAGTACTCCCAAAGATTTGGATACTGCCGTTGCGGAATCCGACGACGGTATGTACCCACGACGCACTCAGCCATTGTACGTTGCCCAAGTTTTTGGGGAAGTTGATGGTGTTGACGTAGTTGTTACCGTAGGCGTAGAGTGTGCCATCGGCACGCAAGAGTACCGAATACTCGCGTCCTGCACCGATTTGTATCACATTTTTGGCATATTCCAATGCAGCCAGCTGTCGTTTGGCGTTGCTGCCCCAACCAACAACCGTGCCGTCAAAGCGCAACGCCAAGGCGTGATCCGTGCCAGCAGCAATAGCCGTAACCGCACTCAATCCCGCAGGAACAAGGGCTTGCTTCTGGGAATTATTGCCCCATGCCACCACACGACCCTCTGATGTCAGCGCCAACGAGAATTCGTCACCGGCTGCAATCGCAATCACATCACTTAGCCCGGGTGGCACATTGGTTTGACCATGGTTGTTGCGACCCCACGCCACAACAGTCCCGTCAGTCTTGAGTGCGAGCACATGGCGCCCACCACCATCGACTGCTTTGACGTTCGTCTGTGCAGACACAGGAATGTCACGCTCACCAAAATCGTTGGCACCCCATGAATACAAATTGTTTTCACCATCAATGGCAAAGCCCGTGGCAATACTCGCAGATACATCAATAAACAACTTGGTACGCAACGCCGACGGGATGGTGACTTGACCAATGTTATTGCGACCCCACGCCACCAGCGATCCATTGCCGAGAATGCCGATCATGAAGCCATGACCGATGGCCGATTTGACCACATAGTTCGACGGGGATGTAGGCGTCAACGTCACAGAAGGTGATACCGTATTGCTCGGCGACACGGTGCGTGTCTTGCTCGAGGTACGCGTGTTGCTCGGCGTAAATGTAGGCGTATCCGTGATTGTCGGGGTATACGTATGCGTGCTTGTCGGCGTATTGCTTGCCGTATGCGTGGCCGTATACGTCGAAGTGCTGGTATGCGTGTTGGTCGGTGTACGTGTATACGACGGCGTGCGCGTGCGACTCGACGTACGCGTATATGTGTCAGAGCGCGTCGGCGTCGACGAACGCGTAAACGACGGTGTGCGCGTCGGCGTGTTGCTGGGGGTAAATGTCTGTGTAAACGTCGGCGTCTTGGATGGTGTCAACGACGGCGTCAATGTATTGGTCAATGTCGGTGACGGCGTATCTGACGGCGTCGGCGTGTCCGACTGCTGCGTAAACGTAATCATCGATGAACCAACCAGACTCTTCATGCCTGATGTCATGTTGGAGACACTGCCACCCGTAAAGGTTGCCGTGCCTGCCGTCGGTCGCCCGACTTTGACCGAAATCACACAATTCGAGAAGCCGTCGAGTTTGACGCCCGATACATCGATAATCGAGCCACTTGTGATGGTCGTGGTACCACCACAGAAGTCGTCAATATCGGTGGTATACAACGGACTAGGCAATGTGAAGCGATAACCGAGTCCAGTCTGCTGTGTCGAGAACGTATTCGACAACGACAAGTCTAATTGGCCATCTTTGAGTACCGATTGACTTTGCCACGATGCCTCTAGCGACACACCTTGTTGGGCTACCCAGTTGATGTTTTCTTCGCGGTATGTGCCAGCTGCTGCTACTTCGGGATCCGGAGTATCTGGGTCATCACCGATGTTGTATTGAATCATGTAGCCCACGTTGTGGTTGTAGTTGGCCGCCGAGAAATTCAAGTTCTGCCCTGCCACAACCCACGAGTACGGGTCAGCATGGTGGCTGGGCTCTACGGCACCTTCAAAGGTACTCATATTTGTGAGGCGTGAGACTTCTTTCATGCCAATCAACACTTGCGCGTTCACTTCAATCGAAAGAATCGAACGCACCGGCGACGAGAAGTATGCACCGACTCCAGTGTTTTGGCTGCCTGGTGTGGTATCACCACCCTTGTAGAGCTTGACCACCGAGGTATTGCCTGCCGGAATAATCACATCGTATTGATCGAGGTACGACTGCTCGGGATAGGTATAGGTGATGGTACGCACAACTTGATACAACCGCCCATCGAGCGTCTTGGAGTAGGTAATGACGCCAGAGCCACTACCAGTGGTCCCACCACAGCCGGTCATGTACTTCACCGTACCATCTGAGCTGGTAGAACTACAGGTGATGGCAGAACCGGTCAAATTCCCGATGACGATGTCGTCGAATGGGGTATTCCCAAGATTAATCGTATATGTCGACGTATTAATGGACCGAATAGCACGTCCCGCGCCGCCACCGACCGTCAACACGATGGAAGAGTCGCCACCATCATAGAAGTAGTATTTGTTGCGCCAGAACACACCATCACCGCGTGAATACGCGGCCCGGTTGAATTCCCAACGTACCCCATCGGACCCATTCGTCTGGATACCACCGGCCGGATTAATAATCAATGCTGACGCAGATATCCCACTCGTCTGCGCCGGCTTGAATGCCCGCACAAGTACAAATACCGACATCAATAGCATCAGGACGATGCATCCGACTACCACATAACGGTTTTTTACGCTCATGTATGCCCTGCCCCAAAAGACAACGACTGCAACTACGTACCTGATACGGTACTGATACAGTTGACATTTTGATTACAACTCTACAGTATATGATTTTATCACTCAGCTGTTATATCGTCAATTATGCAACAGAAACATATAGCAGATGTATATATGTCATTTCTTTAGAATTCATCGCACGACGTGCATTGGTATGCGTGCACATCAATAGCGCGGGCGAATGTCATTCGCCCCTACGAGCGACCACGCGTCCTGTGCACGGGCGAATGTCATTCGCCCCTACCAGCGACCACGCGTCCTGTGCACGGGCGAATATGATTCGCCCCTACCAGACCACGCACCCTGTGCGCGGGCGAATGTCATTCGCCCCTACCAGCGACCACGCGTCCTGTGCACGGGCGAATATGATTCGCCCCTACCAG
>CAZIKU010000097.1:0-7271 GCA_964539815.1 uncultured Klebsiella sp.
GGGAACGCACCAAAAAGGACAAAGGTGAGGCCGAAGCCAATGCCGAACAAAAGGCAGCCTTGGCGAGTGGACGTATTTTGGTCAAAGACGCGATTGCCGATATCACGTTGCAGCAAGTCCTGACGCGCCCCGAAGACTTCGACGTCATTGCTACCCTCAACCTCAACGGTGACTATTTGAGCGACGCCCTGGCGGCGCAGGTCGGCGGTATTGGGATTGCCCCGGGTGGCAACATCAACTATGTCAGCGGGCACGCCATCTTTGAGGCGACCCACGGTACTGCGCCCAAGTATGCCAACCAAGACAAAGTCAATCCATGTAGTGTGGTGCTGAGCGGCGACATGATGTTGCGCCACATGGGCTGGGTCGAAGCCGCCGACATGATTATTGCGGCTATCGAAACCACCATTGGTGCCAAGGTCGTCACCTACGACTTCGCCCGCTTGATGGATGGTGCCAAGGAAGTCAAGACGTCGGAATTCGCCGATGCCGTGATTGCCAACATGCGCTAGTGTATACCGCATAATCCCCCCGTGGTGCACGCGCACCACGGGGGGATTGTTGTGTGTGGTTAGTGGGGTGGTTGCTCGTCGCCACGCAGTGGAATGGCGCGGCGTTGCTCGCTCGGGGAGTGGTTCATCATAAACGTGGCTGTCCCCTCGAAGTAGGTGCGCATGGCTGCGGCAATATCGGGAGCAAAGCCGACTTCCGTGATGGCGTCGAGCATGCACTTGACCCAGGCATCGCGTTCGGCTATGCCGATGACGAATGGCATGTGGCGCATACGCAGGCGTGGGTGGCCACGGAGCGTGTTGTAGCGATCAGGCCCGCCGAAGTACTGTGTGATGAAGAGGAATTGGTACTCTTTGCCGGCGGTCAGATCGTCTGGGAAGAGTGGCCGTAGGACCGGGTCGGCTTCTACATTGCGATAAAAGATATCGACCAGGCGGCGGAATGGTTCGTCGCCGCCGGCTTGTGCATAAATGGTGCGGTAATCGGTGCTCATAGACTTCCTGTGGGGTTGCGGCGGCGGGCGCTCGCCACGAGTGTGCCCAGGCGGTGTACCACACTCCAGTTGGGTGCTTTGCTGAAAAGTACGTCGTGGGCATAGACCTGGTAGACATATTGGTCATCGCCGATTTTGACGGGATTGGAAACGCCCAGTGGTGTGCCAATGGCCCATGTGCGCGCCAGCAGATGAAGCTGTTGGGCAGGGGCGTAGGTGACCTTCATCAGGCGGTATGTTTCGGCTAATAGCGTATCGCGCAATGTGACGGCCCACGCATCGACCATGCCACCCAGATCGCTGACGCGCGACATCTTTTTCCAGTCAACTTTGGTCGGGTCATCCCCCCGGACATAGACGGTGTCGCCGGCAAAAACTTGGAAGACGTACATCTGCCCGCCGATTTCGAGCATGGCAGGTGGGGCGAGGGGTGCGCCGACATCATGGTTGGCAAACAAAAAGAGATGGAAAGGATTCTCGGGGCGAAAGCCGGTGCCACCGATGCGCAGTGTTTCGTCGAGCAAAAAGCGCTCAAAGGTTTTTTCGGCGGGAATCGTATCGCCGATGGTTTGCCACATGCTGCCGGGACGATTCCAGCCTACTTCCATGAACAAGGTGTCCAATGCATAGGGCACGATGGTGTAGTTTTTGTTGTTGAACGTCGCCTGGCGACTTTTGGCGATGGGTAATCCGATGCGCTGTTCGATGGCGGCCTGTGTAAACGGCGACAATGCATCGTAGGGGTCACCACGTAGCCCCCACGCCGTCTGAATGAGCGTATTCTGGAGTTGCACGATGGGCGCACTCGGTTTACCGACTGCCCCCGGTTTGATGTCAGGGAGTTTGGGATTCTTTTTGAGCCAGGCTTCGACTTCGGCGATAACCCAGGTGGGGGTGACCGCCTTGCCGGGGCAGGTTTTTGTACTGTAGTCGCGATGGAAGCCGATAAGTTGCTTGGGAGGGATGCCTAGGCGCAACGATATACCACCCAGAATGGCCAGTGTGTGTTCCCAGACTTTGCCAGTGGGTGGGGCAGTATCGTAGTCGCCGACCATCTCGAGTCCGAGTGAGTACCAGCCCTTGAGGAAGTTGCCGTTGCCAGTACCGGCATGGACGCCCAATTCACGCATGGGCGTAAAGAGCCAGATGCCGTCTGGACCCGCGAAAAAGTGCGGCGCCGCCGTCCAGCCTTTGTTGGCGAAAAAGCGTTGCATGCCCTGCATGCTGGTGCTGCCCTGCCATTGCGCAACCGTCGGGCGCCAGGTATGGTGCAAGACGACTTTGCTGGGCATGACGGGGCCAAACTGATACGAGGCCACATACCCGAGCCACTCAGCAGGCGTGAGCATTTTGCCGATCATGGGCGGAGTCCCACTCGGACCAAAATCATCAATCATCGCCGCCTCCTCCACATACCACACATATGCCTATTTACTATAGAGCATAGCACGAAGCCAACAAATGCGTCAACCAACAGCCATATGTCGTATATGCGTGTAGCACAATCATAGCGTACAATACAACGAGGTGTGACACAACGGAAGGGCGTGCCGGGCATGCAAGAACGAATTGCAGTCATTGACTTGGGATCGAATACAACCCGCATGATTGTGGTAGGGTATGTGCCACAGCATACCTATAAATTGATTGACGAAGTCCGCGAAGCAGTGCGCCTCGCCCATGGGATTGGTGCGGATGGCAAATTACGCGATGCACCGATGAATAGAGCTATCAAAACGATGCGCCTCTTTCATCAGATGTGTCGTGGTATTGGTGTGGATCAGATTGTACCCGTGGCCACAAGTGCCGTGCGCGAAGCCACCAATCGCGATGAATTTCTCCAACGCGTGCGCGAAGAGGCCGGGCTCGACTTTCGCGTGTTAACTGCTGCCGAAGAAGCCTACTACGGCTACCTTGGCGCCATAAATACATTAAATTTACATAACGGTTGTGTCATTGATATTGGTGGTGGCAGCACGCAGGTGACAGTCGTGAAGGATCGTCACCTACAGTCGAGCATTAGTCGGCCAATTGGTGCGGTGCGCTTGACGGATCGTTTCGCCAAGAGCGACCCCATCTCGGCCCGTGACTTCAAGGCACTCACACAAGCGATTAGCCAGCAGTTCGACGATGTCCCGTGGCTCACCCAGCATGGTGGCATGCTCGGTGGAGTGGGTGGCACGATTCGTGCACTTGCCGAGATTGACCAGAAGTTGCGCAACCACCCCATTGACCGTGTACATGGGCATTATTTGAGTGCACAGCGAGTCAACGAACTCCTTGAGTTGTTTCGTGGATTGACCGTCAAGCAGCGCGAAGCGTTGCCTGGGCTGAGTCGTGACCGTGCCGATTTGATTCTGGCAGGGACAGCGATTTTGGCCGAAGTGATGCGTCGTGGAAAATTTGCGCAGCTGATGATTAGTGGCCAAGGATTGCGTGAAGGGCTGTTTTTCGAGCACTTCATGCGCGGCAGTAGTCCACTCATCCCCGACATTCGTAGTTTTAGTGTGATGAACCTGGCACGCATGTACCACTACGAAGCAATTCATTCGGCCAAGGTGCGTGAATTGGCACTCTCTATGTTCGATCAGCTCTATCCGATGCACGGCTACGATGCCTGGGCACGTGAGTTGCTCGGCCATGCGGCGATTTTGCATGATATTGGCAACGCGGTCAACTACTATGACCATCACAAACACGGCGCCTACTTACTGGTCAACAGTGCCATGCAGGGCTTTAGTCACCGCGAAGTGGCGATTTTGGCGCTGCTGGTGCGCTACCATCGCAAAGGTGACGTGTCGGTGGATGCCTATCGCCAGATGCTCGAGCCGGGGGATGAAACACTGGTGATGAAGCTGGCTGCCATGTTGCGCTTGTCGGAGTTTTTGGAGCGACGCAAAAATCAAGTAGTGCAGGATATTACCATCGAACTCGGTGATGTGGTGCGCATGGTGACACACGCCGCCGGCGACAACACGGTAGAAGTCTGGGATGCCAATCGCGCTGCCGGCCTGTTTCGCAAGGCGTTTGGCTGTGATATTGATATTTCGTAGGTTGTGTGTGGGTAAAAGACGCAAGACCGGCAGAGAAATACTCTCTGCCGGTCGTTGTATTAATCCTCTTCGTGGATGAGCACTTCGCGTGAGCGCCCTTCGTCGGCGGGCCCGACAATCCCCTGCTGTTCGAGCATGTCTATCAGCTGTGAGGCCTTGCTATAGCCGATGCGCAGGCGGCGCTGCAGCAGTGATGCCGAGGCACGCCGGTGTTGTTGTACCAGCTTGATGGCTTCGGGCAGGAGTGCGTCTTGTTCGCCCATCGACAAGAATTCGGCAATCGGTTGCATGCTGTCGACGGGTTCGTCGCTATCGCTGGGCTCCACCGGTTGCTCGTCGGCATGTGGCACTGGCTCGCGTGGGAAGACAGGCAGGCGATCAACTTTGTCGAGCTCCGGTTTGAGGTCGTGGTCGGTGGCAGACGCCGTTGGTGTGGCCGCAGTATTCCCCGTCGTGGTGGCGTCGCCCTCTGTGGGTGTTTCGGGTGGTTTGGCGGTACGCCAGAAGCGCACGATTTTTTCGACTTCGTCGTCGTGCAAAAATGTGCCTTGCACGCGGATAGTGCGTGGCGAATCGGCCGCCGTAAAGAGCATGTCACCACGCCCGAGCAACTGTTCGGCGCCGGGTTGGTCGAGGATGACGCGTGAGTCGATTTGTGACGTCACCGCAAAGGCCATGCGTGACGGGAAGTTGGCTTTGATCAGGCCAGTCACCACATCCACCGATGGGCGCTGCGTGGCGATAATGAGGTGGATGCCCGTGGCACGTGCCATTTGGGCGAGGCGACAGATGAGTGTCTCGACGTCGTCGGCGGCCATCATCATCAGGTCAGCGAGCTCGTCGATGATGATGACGATGTAGGGCATCGCTTCGAGGTCGGTGCGTTCGCGTGCCATGGTGCGGTAGCTGTCCAGGTTGCGTACGCCCACCTTGGCAAAGAGCTTGTAGCGACGTTCCATTTCGCGCACGGCCCACTTGAGTGTGGGCACCACACGCTCGACTTCGGTGACCACCGGTGACAGCAGGTGGGGGATGCCGTTGTAGCCGACGAGTTCGACGCGTTTGGGGTCGACCATGATGAACTTGAGGTCGTCGGGGGTGTGACGCATCAGGAGGGCACATACAAAACAGTTGATGGCCACCGATTTACCACTACCCGTGCTGCCAGCAACGAGCAAGTGGGGCATGCGTTCCATGCCGGCAATAATCGACGAGCCAGAGACGTCTTTGCCCAGCGGGAGGCGTAATTTGGATTTGGAGCGCACGAATTCGTCGCTTTCGATGATGTCGCGCAGGGCGACCGTCGAAATCGACGAATTGGGAATTTCGATGCCGACCACTGATTTGCCAGGGATAGGCGCCTCGATGCGGATGGATGGGGCAGCAAGTGCAAGTGCCAAGTCCTTGTCGAGGGTGGTGATTTTGTTGACTTTGACGCCCACTGCAGGCTGCAATTCGTATTGGGTGACTGCAGGGCCGACGTTGATGTTGACAACGCGTGCTTCGACCTTGAAGCTGGCTAGTGTTTCTTCGATGAGGCGCGATTTGGTGCGATGCTCTTCGTCGCTGATGGTGGCTTCGACAGAGTAGCGCAAAAAGTCGACGGGAGGCATACTCCAGGCACGGTAGGCGTGTCCGGCTTCGAAGCCTTCGAGTGCGCTTTGGATAACGTTCCCGCTCGTCGGTGCTGGTGCCTGATTGGCGCGGGCATTGACGGGAATGGCAGGGCGTTGTTGTGCATCACGGAGCAGTGAATCGAGCACTTGGATGTGCTCTTCGTCTTCGATGGCTTTGCTGGCGCGTTTTGGTTTGGCTTCTTTGGGTTTGGCCGGCTCTTTGGCTTTTGGTTCCTCGGGCGTGACCGCAGGGACTTCGACACCATCGTCGCGGTAGCGCGCCTTGGTTTTGCGCTCGGCGATGGGGGTGATAATGCTATCAGTCAGACTGATGTACGTGAGTTGTTGGTCACCATAGGGTGCGCTGACGCGTTTGCTGCCGCGATCGCCACGTAGACGAATCCAGGTGACTACCAGTGCATGCCGGATGCCTGACACAATTTGTACCAGGGTGATATCGAATGCCAGCATCAGACCAGCTAGTCCGAGCAGACTGGTCACGGCAAAGCTGGCAGGACGGCCAATGGCATTGCTGAGAATCGCAAAGAGCAGATAGCCGACGATGCCACCGCCTTGGCCTTGTTGGTCTTGATAATTGATGCGCGGCGTGATGCCGAATTCGAGGAGCATGAGCATGGCGATAATCACCATGCCGGTGCCAATGATTTGTGTAGGGTGGAGGGGATGGCGGTCATTGATGCCACTACTAAAGAGTGCCACACCCAGCACCCCGATGACGATGGGTACGACGAGTGCGCCCCATCCAAGCAAGCGCTCCATCAGGAGCTTCCAGCTAGCACCAAGTTGTCCCGTACTGCCGGTCAGATAAAAGATGATGGTCACACCAGCTACGGCAATTAACCCGAGGGCAAATAACTCACGTTGATGCTCTGGGCGCAACGAAACAACGCTTTTGCGTTTGGCACGTCGGCCAGTGCCACGTGACTGGCTGCTTTTGCTTTTGGTCATGACGCACTCCCACACACATTGTGTTTATGACAGGCAATAGTAGAGTTGCACACAGTATAGCACAAATGTGTTGTGGGGGATATAGTGTGCGGCCGACGAGATTCCCCCACCGCAACGCGGTGGGGGAATGACGCACCCAACGAGGTTCCCCTGCCACGCAGTGGCAGGGGAATGACATTTTGGGTTAGCGACCGACCTCATCATTGGCAGCCTGGATGAGTGCGCGCATATAGGCGATGGAGTAGGCGGTGCCGACGCGCGGACCACCGAGCATGTCGGGCACATGGTCGGGGATGACACAGCCATCAAATCCCACTTCGCGCAGGGTGCGCATCACGGTGTACATGTTCTGGTAGCCGTTGTCGATGAGTGTTTCGACCCAGGGGGCAGGCATCGGGTTGGTGACATTGCGGAAGTGCACCTTGAAGAGCTGCTTTTTGGCGGCAAAGTGCTTGATTGCATCCACTACACCCACGCCCATACCGATTTCGCCGCCCTCCAACCAACAGCCGACGCACAGACAGACGCCGATGTTGGGGCTATTGGCGATTTCCATGGCCTTTTTGTAGCCAGCAAAGTTGCCGAACATGCAGCGTGGAATGCCACCCAAGTCGTAGACGGGCGGAT
>CAZIKU010000098.1:0-7213 GCA_964539815.1 uncultured Klebsiella sp.
GTCATGATTTCGCTTGGACTTCCACGCATGACATCCTGGAGTGTCGAAGAACGATTCCCCGCGGTTGCACGTGCCACCGACAATGCGTGTGCTACTGCATCATCGTACGGCAGTGTAATCCCATGGGCCTGAGCAACGTGTACAGCTTCAAGCACTGCAGCGCGTGCGATCGCTTGTGCACCGGTATGTTCTGCAATAATCCCATTTGGGACTCTGAGGATGCCTGTTAATGCATTTATCGCAACATTCACAACGAGTTTACCCCACACAATTTCATCGAGTTGGTGTGAAACATGTGCTGGTAAACCAGCTTCGTTGAATGCCTGATTCACTGATGTGATGACCATAGGCGCAACTGTACTCGAAAACACCGTATCACCCATGCCTGCATGACGTACATAACCAGGCTTTACAAGCGTTGCCCCCAACGACGTGACACCGCGCGTGACTGGAATCGTTCCGAGATGGTGTGCCAGTATGTCAGCCCCACCGATCCCGTTTTGGAGTGTGATACAGACGCCATCTGGTCGTAGTGCTGACGCAACCTGCTCTGCTGCCCATGCAGTCTGATGATACTTGACCAACACCAGTGCCACATCTGCCCCAGCAACATCACGTGGGGCAGTTGTCGCGTGTGGATGGCAAAGGGTTATGTGTGAATCGCGTTCACGTGTCAACCCGAGGGAAGATATCGTGTCCACTTGTGTCTGCCATGGATCAACCAACCAGACCTCGTGATGTGCACAGAGGTACGATGCAATCAAGCATCCCATTGCACCGGCACCAATGATGGCGATTTTCACGATTGCCCCGTGAGCCGGCGCATGAGTTCATCATCGATGGGGAAGCTGTTGTCGGCGCCGGGGAATTGGCCACCGAGTACATCGCTGTTGTATTGTTTCATCCCCTCGAGGATGAGGTTGCCAGCCTCAGCATAGCGTTTGCCGAATGGCAAACCAAAGCCAGGGAACATGCCGAACATTTCATGGCTGACGAGTACTTGACCATCACACCCAATTCCAGCCCCAATCCCAATCGTAGGGACACGTAACTGTGCGGTTATATAGGCAGCCAAATTCGCAGGGACGGCTTCCATCAAGACACACCAACACCCGGCATCTTGCATGGCTAATGCGTCTTCTACGATGCGTTTGGCTGTGTCTAGATTCTGGCCTCCAATAACATTGATTCCACCTAGGCTGGCAGCGGTTTGCGGCGTCAAGCCGATATGTCCGATGACTGCAATTCCTGCGTCAACGATAGCTCGTGCTGTTGGTGCCTGTTTGCGTGTTCCTTCTAATTTGACACAATCCATGCCTGCTTCTTTGATAAGTCTTCCCGCATTCCGAATAGCCTCACTCGTATCGGCTTGATAGGCCATAAACGGCATGTCGCCAACCAACAAGCAGCGTTTGGCTGTACGGCCGACGGCTTTGGCGTGGTGTACCATTTCGTCCATAGTGACAGGTGACGTCCCTGAATAGCCCAACATGACCATGCCGAGTGAATCACCAACCAGAATCATTTCGACACCTGATTCATCGACGAGGCGTGCAAATGGTGCGTCGTATGCAGTGAGCATCGAAAACTTGCGGACCCCTTTGAGTGATTGAATAAATGGGATTGTTACTTTGGTCATTGTCTACCTTCCTCCATGCGGTGAGTCTTCGTTTGACATAAAGTGAAATGCGGCGTGAATATATACTTCTGCAGCACGCACCACTTCATCAATAATGACAAATTCATCGGGCTGATGTGGAATGCGTTTATGCCCTGGTCCATACACGACAACAGGCACACCGGCATCACGCATGATGATTGTACCGTCTGTCGATCCAGGGACACCCCCAAATGGGGCGTCACTATGAAAAACGCGCTGATGTCCGTATTGTACGGCATCGACGAGTGCATGTGTTTGTGGTATCTCGGTGGATGGACGGTCATCGATGATAGACACGTCGAATTTGAATGCTGGATACATGCGACAAATCTGAGAAATAAACGTTTCGATGCGTGCGATGATAGCGGTATGAGATACGCCAGGTATCGTGCGAATGTCTAAATAGGCATCACAACTATCGGGGAGTACGTTGATTTGACTTGCTTCTCCACTGATTGGTGCGCGCGCCACAGTTGGGCTGACGTATATTTTGCCCAACAGCGGATGACTCCCATGCTGTGCACGTAGTTCGTCTTGTAAAGTAAGCACGCGCTCGAGCAAGAGAATCATCCCAGTCAGTGCGTTAATCCCTTCTTCTGGCATCGCGCCGTGCGCGACTCGGCCATGTGAGACAAGTTTTAGGCGAAGTGCTCCTTTTTGTGCGATACAAATTTCATGCTCTTCTGGTTCGCAGATGATGGCCCCGGCAGCACCTGTCGCATGTCCGCGCGCTACGATGTCTTTGATACCAATCATTAAACCTTCTTCATCGACGGGTATCAGCACGCGGATGGTGCCTGCAAATTGGGCACCGCCTTGTTGAATTGCACGGATAGCGTATAACATGGCGGCAACACCACCTTTCATATCGGCGGTACCACGACCATACATCTTGCCATCAATAATTTCTGCACCATACGGATCATGTGACCATGCAGTCATGTCACCGGGCGTGACCACATCAGTGTGCCCTTCGAAGAGGAGCAATGGTCCATCTCCAAGATTGCCACGCAGTTCTGCAACGATATTTGGTCGACCAGGTTGTACTTCCCACGTGTGCAACTGAATGCCCCATTCAGTAAGAAGGTCGATGATTATATGTGCGACGGCCTGCTCGTTTGCACCGGGTACATTGGGTAGAAAGACACTCGGTGTTTGTACGAGCTCACGGAGAAAATCAATCATCCCGTTGCGGTCGAGCAGTTCAACACATCTGTCGCTGTGGCGTTGCATCATCATATCCCCATTACTCTGCCAATCGTGGCACCGGTTGCTGCAATTCCACAGACAATCAAAAATGCGAGCAGATCGCGCGTGTTTGTATGCATAGTCCGGCGCTTGGTGCGACCGTCACCGCCACGATAGCACCGTGCATTCATCGCTACAATCAACACCTCTGCGCGCCCGAGGGCATTGACAAAGAGTGGAATGAGCACTGGTACTAATTTGCGGGCGCGTGCTAACGCACCACCTTGATCAAAGCGCACGCCACGTGCTACTTGTGCGCGAATTAATCGTTCGAGTTCGGTAATCAGCAATGGCACAAACTTGAGTGCAATGGTCATAGTCATGACGATTTCATTCACCGGGAATTTAATGCGTTTGAGCGGGTCCAACATGATTTCTGCACCATCAGATAAGTCCATCATCGTGGTCGTGAACATCAGCATATTGACGGTATGGAACAAGATGATGACTCTACATAAAATAAAAATAGAATTCAGAATACCTTCATAACTTATCGAAAGTACCCACCATTGCCAATAGTAGTGCGGGACTACATCTGCTGCCGCGCGATAAAACAGAATTTGGAACGGAATAAAAAAGAGCATCGTACGAAAGAGTAAACGATATCCACGCAACGTAAAGCCAACTGGTATGCGTGTCAATAGCTGAATCAGCAGCGCCAACGCGATGAGTGGTGCGATGCTGATGAATCCTCGTGTCATGAATGTACATATCATCATGACGCCCACACATGTCATTTTGATACGAGGATCAAGTGTGTGGACAACTGACTTGACGTCGATGTATTGGCCAAAAGTGACGTTACGAGAAAACTCAAACGACATGACTGCCTCCTGTGGCTAGACCGAAGCGTTGCGTAATCGCAGCAACGAGTTCATCGATGTGCAGTATGTTCGTCGGCATATCGGGAACAACGTGCCGGATGACACGTGCGATTTCGGCCGTTTCGCTGAGTTCGAGTCCCATCTGATGCAATGTGTCAGCCTGGAGCAAGAGTTCGCGGAGTGTACCGCTAAGTGCGATTTTGCCTTCATGCATCACCATGGCACGATCTGCCAGTTCGGCGAGTTCGTCAATGGTATTACCAACCAGGATAACTGTCATATTACGATCGCGCGTCAGTGTGCCGATGAGTTCAGAGAGTTCACTCCGCCCGCGCGGATCAAGCCCGGCAACTGGCTCGTCGAGAATTAACACATCGGGTTGCATGGCGAGTACTCCCGCAATGGCCACACGGCGTTTTTGCCCACCACTGAGTGCATAGACATACCGCAGTCGAAACGTGTGATAATCGAGACCGACAGCGGTCAGGCATTCCTCGACTAGTGCACGCGATTGTTCTGGTGGTACATTGCGCCGGCGTGGGGCAAACGATACATCTTTCCCCACTGTTTCCTCAAATAGCTGTGTTTCTGGTTGTTGGAACACAATGCCGATGCGCTCTCTCAGTGCGCCGATGTCAAAATCCTTGGCAAATATATCTTTGCCGTCATACAAAACAGTTCCAACATGTGGTTTACGCAATCCATTGATGCATTCAATGAGTGTGCTTTTTCCGGCTTGTGTGCCACCCAGCAATGCTACAATTTCCCCTTTGGCGATCTGACCAGAGGCACCACGCAGGCCAATTGTCTGGAGTGGCGTGTCTTTCATGTAGGTGAAATGAATATCACGCAACTCAATTAACGGTGTCGCAGAAGCGAGTTTGTCTTGATGCTCTGGAGGACTAGACAATGGTTTGGTGGCATGAGTGTCAGTGCGTGGCATTGTTGCTAATGTGTCGCACAGTTGCTGTGGCGTCAACATTGGTTGCGGAATCGACATCCCAATATGTTGCAGTTTGGTGCCAAGTCGAGTTACCAGCGGTACATCGAGCCCGGCATTGCGCAATTCATCTGCACGATTAAAGATTTCTTTTGGAGAGCCGTCCATTAATACACTACCGGCTTCCATGACAATAATTCGATCAAAATCAACGACTTCATGCATGAAGTGCGTGATGTGGATAATGCTCACACCGTGTTCATCACGAAGCTGATGTGCAAGCTGTAGCAGATTTCGTGCGAGTGGTGGGGCAATCATGGTTGTTGGTTCGTCGAGGATGAGGCAGCTTGGTTGCATTGCGAGAACACCCGCAATTGCCACACGTTGACGTTCACCGCCTGACAAGCTACTGATTTGCGCATATGCTAAGTGTTCAATGCCCAGTGATTGCAATGCGCGGGTGACACGCGCTTCGATTTCATCGCGAGGAATTCCCAGATTTTCAGGGCCAAATGCCACGTCATCGATGACTCGATTCGCAATTAACTGGTCATCAGGGCGTTGAAAAACCAAGCCTACCTGTCGACGAATGTCATAGGCAGTTTGATCATTGAGTACCGTATCATTCACACTCAGTGTGCCTTGCGTGGGCATGTGTACTGCTGCGATTATTTTGGCCAGCGTACTTTTACCACTGCCATTATGCCCAAGCAATGCAACTAATTCGCCTTTGCCAATGTGTAAATTGACACCACGAAGTGCGTGGATGGCATCGTCACGGTCAGCGTTGTATGCGAATGATACGTTATTTATTGCTATCATATGAAACCTTTACGCCGGCAAGACATGTCGTCTTGCCGGCGTTGCTGCACAAATGCTAGTAGTTTCCGTCCTTGGTGTCTGCGGCGGTTGTGCGACCTGAACGTACCAAGTTGACGCCCTGAGCCACCAATACGGTGATGACGGCTGCCAAAACGACTTCAACAATAGCCTGCGGCACGATGGTTGGGACGACTTCCATGGGAATCAAGCCGAAGGCGACTAATGCACCAACGACCAAAATGGTGTTGGTGAGTGTCCCGACGATGCCGGCCACAGCTGCGGCGACGTTGGAATTACCGTTCGACAATGCCTTGTAGGTATACCAGGAAGTAATACCAATCAGGATGCGTGGGATGACCGACACAATTGGATTGGTAAACAGGCCAGAAGTGTCAGAAATCATGCTGTAGATGCCGAATATTAACCCAATCAGGACACCCACAATAGGACCTTCCAGGATAGCGCCGATAATCACCGGGATGTGCATAATGGTGGCACTTCCGCTCAAGTTGGGTACCGGAATGAAGCCCAGCTGTGTCACCCCCAACACGATTGCGATAGCGCTGAGTACCCCAGCTGTGACAATCTGCCGAACGTTGATCTGCATTGACTTGCTTCCTTTCATCAGCGAAAACGGTCTGCGAATATGGCGTCGAGTTGTATCTCGTATCACCCTAACGAGTTGGCATTGCCGGAATTCCCCCCATGGAAGTGGCGTATACGACACTTCGTTCGATGGCTGCTGAGACAACATCTGCGGCTACACTGCCCAGTTGAAGGAGATTTGGTGCTGGACGTGCATTTGTCGCTGCCGCAAAAATGACATCACCGTCATATGGTGTATGGATGGGTTTGATTGTTCGTGCCAAGCCGTCTTGTGCCATCTGGGCAACTTTTCGGCAATCGCTTTTTGACAGCGTGGCATCGGTTGCCACGACGACGAGTGTGGTATTGCTCGCACTGAATGTCGGTATTGCAAGCCCACCACGAAGTTGGGCTGCAATGTTAAAAAACGTACCATCCGGCAGGCGTGCGCCAGCAATCAGTTCGCCTGTTTGCTCGCGATAAATGTCACCAAACGCATTATTCACCGCCAGTGCAGCCACAGTGGTGCCGTCGGGTAAGGTAATCGCATAACTGCCTATGCCACTTTTGGTGGCAGTCAAACCAGGCATTTTGCCGACGGTGGCTCCCATGCCAGCACCGACACATCCTTCTGCCACATCTCCGCTACTGGCATTACTGCACGCTTCATAGCCCATCTCGCTGCTAGCAAATGCCAAGTGATCGCCACATCCGAGATCGAATATCACTGCAGCAGGGACAATAGGAACTTTGGTGAATCCAACATCATAGCCAATATTGTGCTCGCGTAGCCACGTCATCACACCCGTGGCTGCGGCCAGCCCAAAAGCGCTACCGCCACACAAGGCGATTGCGTTTACGTGTTGTACGGTGCATTCTGGGGCGAGTAAGTCTGTTTCACGCGTGCCGGGTGCGCCACCACGGACATCGACGCCTGCAGTTGTGTTATCGGGGAAAAGGACGACAGTGCAACCAGTCAATCGGGTTTCATCATGTGCATGACCTACACGAATCCCTTCGACACGAGTCAACATCATTGCCTCCAATGGCAAACATCACCACGTTGTGATGTAGTTATGACTTGGTTTTCAGCGTGTCTAGAATGTATCATTATTAAGAAATTTTGTCAATGGT
>CAZIKU010000099.1:0-7137 GCA_964539815.1 uncultured Klebsiella sp.
GTACGCGGATGTCGGCGTTGGTCTGCTCGCTCATCTTGGAGGGTTGGGTAGGGGCCGGCGGCTCGGGGATTTCTTCCACCGCCTGCATTTGCGTGGCCAGCACCTTTTGGCTGATGGCTCGTGCCGACAAATCACCGCTGCCAATCTGCGCCAACATATCGTCGACGGGTTTGATGCCCATGGCAGCTGCCGCTTCGTCGAGGACGACGGCCAAGCCAAGTCGCTTGAATTCGCGTTCGAGCATATCACGCCCCGCGTCAATGTTTTCGTCGCGATCAGCACGCTTGAAAAAGCGCTTGATGTGCGTACGCGCACTCACCGTTTTGACGAAATTCAGCCAGTCGCGGCTAGGTCCGTTGGAAGCGCGGCGCGTCATGATTTCCACCATGTCGCCGGTTTGGAGTTGATGGTCGAGTTGCACCATGCGGTTGTTGACCCGTGCCCCCACACAGTTGGTACCTACATCGGAGTGGATACGATAGGCAAAGTCGACAGGGGTGGAGCCCACCGGTAGGTCGATGATTTTGCCTCGTGGCGTAAAGACGAAGACTTGCTCTTCGAGGAAGTCGGACTTGAGACGTTCCACGAATTCCGTGGCATCCGACACTTCGTTGCGCCACGACATCAGACTGCGCAACCAGTTGATTTTGGCCTCAAACGAATTATCCGACGACTTGAAGCCGTTTTTGTAGCGCCAGTGTGCCGCAATACCGTGCTCGGCGACTTCGTGCATTTCGCTGGTGCGGATTTGCACCTCGCACGGCTGTCCACCTGGAATCAACACCGTCGTGTGGAGTGACTGATACAGGCTTTCTTTGGGATTGGCAATGTAGTCATCGAATTCACCGGGCACCGGTGGCCAGGTGGTATGCACCAATCCGAGCACTTGATAGCATTCCGGAATAGTGTTGACAATCACGCGTACTGCGAGTTGGTCGTAAATTTGCTCGATGCGCACTCCTTTGCGCTGCATTTTGCGGTAGATGGAGTGGATGTTTTTGGGGCGCCCCGAGACTTCCGCCGTGATTTGTTCGCCATCCAACACTTCACGCAGGCGGTCCATCACGCGTTGAATCGTGCGTTCACGCACGTCACGACGCATCGCCAACTGGCGGCTTATTTCTTGGTAGCGGTCAGGTTCGAGCACCGCAAATGCGCGATCTTCGAGCTCCCATTTGAGTTGACTGATACCGAGGCGATGCGCCAACGGTACGTAGATTTCGATGGTTTCGCGCGCAATACGACGCTGTTTTTCTGGTTTGGTGACTCCAATGGTGCGCATGTTGTGCAGACGATCCGCCAACTTGACCAACACCACACGCGGGTCGTTGGCCATCGACACGAACATTTTGCGGTAGCTTCCTCTTTGGGGCGTACTTCCAATTCCGACAATTTGGTGACACCATCCACCAGGCTGGCGATTTCTTCGCCGAAGTAGTCGACAATTTGGTCGTAGGAAATATCGGTGTCTTCGATGACATCATGGAGCAGGGCTGCTACTACGGTTTCGGCACCAATCGCCAAATCAAGCAAAATCGTGGCCACTGCCACCGGATGCGTGATGTAGGGCTCACCTGAATCACGGGTCTGCTCCCCATGCGACTGATAGGCGATGGCGTAGGCCGCACGAATCAACTGCGCGTATGTTTCGACCTGGGGGTCGTTTTTGGCCACCGCCCGGAAGCGGTTACACAGGTCATTGGCGGCTTGTGCGCGCATCAATGACTCATCGGGGACGAGTCGTTCAACGGTTGTCGATCGGCGTGTATCTTGTGAATTACTCATCGGTGGCTGCTCCCTTGCTCGGCCGTCACGATGTCTGCACATTATCAAAAATACCACCCGCAGCGCTATCGAACGTTTCGACGTACAACGCTGGCACACCGAGCTCCGGCATTTCGGTATCAAACGATGTCAGTATCTCACCATTTACCCGAAACGTATAGCGCGTGCCTACCACACTGAATTCTATCTGATTGGTGCGATCCGGGTAAATAACCGCGCTATCAGTGACCTCTTGGATGGCGCGCCACTGATCGCCATCGGCACGAAAGCATCCAAAGCGTTGCAACGGACTAATCCAACATGCCACATAATCACGCGTATCATCGGCACGCACACGGAAGCGGAGCGCCGTACCAATGCGGGCCGCACCTTCGAATGCCGTATCGACGACGATTTTTTGGTCAGTACGGGCGATTTCTGCCGGTGCACTCAGATAATAGCTGTCGGCCATGCGCAAGTAAATGCGGTAAATGCCATCTTTTATGGTAATGGCACGGCGCAAATCATCACCTTCGAACCATTTGCCATCCGTCGTATCAAATGTGTCTACCGTGTATGGTGCCGGTGTTGCCGTCGGGAGTGGCGTCGCCGTAGGCAACGGCGCAATCACCAACTCATCGACCATTTGACCGATCAACGGTTGAATCAAGGCAATATCCCGTTCAGGGACGCTCATCACCACAATTGCCACACTATCTGCGAACTGTTGCACAATTACCTGAATCCACATCGTAATTGTGTCACCACCACGATTCTGTGTGGCACTGGTGGCTTCGGCAATCAGCCGACCACGATCATCACTGCGAATATCGCCAACAATCTCGGCGTTGAGGCCGTTGACCGTCTGCAACATCAACTCTTGGCGCATCGATGCAGGGAGTTCTATCGGGCTCGAAATCATCAGTAGCGAAATCAAGCCACGTTGCCCCGGTGCATTCCAAATCCACAGAGCCCGACCAGCATCGCTATGGCTCTCGACCGGCCACGCACGAGGGACGCGCAACTGAATGCGCCCATCCGGCGAACGCCACGCCGTCAATGCCAACGGCAACGGGGTGGTTACCACCGTTTCACCGAGGACTTGGGCAGCAAGTACCGCCGTCGGCGTAGCAAAGGATGCGGCTGGCGCAGCAGCGCCACACCCTGCCATACTCAGGATTAGTACTGTCGTGTAAAGCATCAATATATATTTCACGTGTTGCATTATATAACCAAACGTACCGCATGCATGTAACTGGCACAAATGTGTTGTCCTGCATCGATAGGTGTAATGGCGGTTTTCGTGTTAGGATAAGGGTAATACGTCGTGTACTGAATCTAGGATTACCCCTATGCGTAGTCGTTGGCATGAAGATACCGCCCGAGCATGTACTACTCCGCTCCAACTCCGTATCTATACATCGCGCTTACTCGGTGCCGAGTCCAGTTTGGTACTGCACGGAGGCGGCAATACATCCGTCAAAGTCGACGAGCCGAACCTCTTTGGCGATACCGAAACCGTGCTGTATGTGAAAGGCAGCGGCCACGACTTGTCGTCCATCACCGAACGTGGGTTTGCTCCGGTGCGCCTCACACCACTCGTGCGCATGGCACAGCTCGATACGCTCAGTGATGCGGCCATGGTCAATGCCATGCGCTGCGCCATGACAGATGCCAATGCGCCGACTCCCTCTGTCGAAGCAATTTTGCATGCCATCATCCCCTATACATATGTCGATCATACGCATGCTGATGCCATTCTGACTCTGCTCGATACCCCGTATGCCCAGCGCTACATCCACGAAATTTTTGGTGATACGCTCCTCATCGTGCCGTATGTGATGCCTGGCTTTGCCTTGGCGAAACACTGCGCCCAGCAACTCGCTGCCGAACTCAAACCCCATCACCAAGGACTCATTCTGCTCAACCATGGCATTTTTACCTGGGGCAACGACGCCAAAGTCAGCTACGAGCGCATGATTCAGTGTGTGGACATGGCCGAACAGTACGTCAAAAAACAGACGCGCTACAAAACTGCTCCCATGAATCCACCCGTGCCAGCGCGCATCGCCCGCGCTGATCTACGCCTGGCAGTGTCACAAGCCGCAGGCGCACCCATGTTGCTCGTGCCACGCAACGACGAATACATCAGTGCCTTTGTCCAACGCGCCGACCTCGCCTCCATCGCCCAACGCGGATGTGTCACCCCCGACCACATCATCCGCACGCGCCAACTCCCGCTCGTAGGGCGCGATGTCGCCGCCTACACGCACCGCTACCAGCAGTGGTTCCAGACCCAGCAAACCAGCGCGGCCCACGAATTGACGATGCTTGATCCGGCACCGCGGATTATTCTGGATGCCGAACTCGGCATGTTGACTGTCGGGCGGCGTGTGCGCGAGGCAATGATTGCCGGTGATGTCTACCGCCAGAGTATCCCCGTGATGGTCGCCGCCGAGCAACTTGGCGGGTATACGCCACTGGGTGATGCCGACTTGTTCGATATCGAGTACTGGGAACTCGAGCAAGTCAAACTCAAGCTCCTCGGGCAGCCACCACGCTTCAGTGGTCAGGTGGCACTCGTATCGGGGGCGGCATCCGGTATCGGCAAGGCGTGTGTGCTGGCGTTGTTGAGTCAGGGTGCGGCCGTTATCGCGCTCGACATCAATCCCGACTTGCCCAATATTTTCACCAATCCTGACGTCTGTAGCATCGTCTGCGATATCAGCGACGACCGCGCCATCAGTGCCGCAATTGACCGTGGTGTGATCGCCTTTGGTGGCATCGACATGCTCGTCCTCAATGCGGGTATTTTCCCCAAAAGCATGGCTATTCAGGCACTCGACAGCACGACATGGCGCCGTACCATGGCCATCAATCTGGATGCGAATCTGGTGATGATGCGTGAGTGTCATCCCCTGCTTGCCCGTGCACCTGGAGGTGGTCGCGTCGTCGTCATCGGCTCCAAAAACGTCCCAGCCCCAGGACCAGGGGCAGCCGCCTACTCGGCGTCCAAAGCCGCCTTGACGCAACTTGTGCGCGTCGCTGCCCTCGAATGGGGCGACGACAACATTCGTGTCAATGTGGTCCACCCCAATCAAGTCTTTGATACTGGCATCTGGAGTGACGATGTACTTGCGAGCCGGGCTGCCAACTATAATATGAGTGTGGAAGAATACAAGAAGCACAATATCCTGCACACTGCCATCACCAGTCATGACGTGGCCAAACTCGTGGTAGAGTTGTGTGGCGATGTCTTTGCCCGCACCACCGGCGCACAAATCCCTATCGATGGCGGCAATGATCGTGTCATTTAGGTGGCGCCAAGGAGTACTCCGATGAAACTGATTGTGCAGATTCCCGCACTCAACGAAGCAGAAAACATCGCGGAGGTGATTCAACACGTCCCGCGCCATATCCCGGGGATTGATGTCGTCGAAGTATTGGTCATCGACGATGGGAGTACCGACGATACCGTGGCGATTGCCCGTGCCGCCGGTGCTGATCATGTCATCAGCCATACTGCCCGGCGTGGGCTCGCCTACGCCTATCAAACCGGCATCGACAACTGCTTGCGCCTAGGCGCCGATATCATCGTCAACACTGATGCCGATCACCAGTATCCCGGTAGTGAGATTCCCCGCTTGGTAGCGCCGATTTTGGCCAAACACGCCGACATGGTAGTGGGTGACCGCCAAGTCCAACAACTCGAGCACTTTTCGGCACTCAAAAAATTCCTGCAATACATCGGCAGTGGTGTGGTGCGCTGGGCATCAGGGACAGATGTGCCCGATACCGTCAGTGGCTTCCGCGCCCTCTCGCGTGAAGCCGCCTTGCGGACCTTTGTCACCAGCGACTTTTCCTATACCATCGAAGTCTTGATTCAGGCAGGTAAACGTAAACTGGCCATCCACCACGTGCCCATCAAGACCAACATCGTCACCCGTGAATCGCGCCTGTTTACATCCAACTGGAACTTTATCAAACGCCAAGCAGCGACCATTGCCCGCACCTACGCCACCTACGAACCCCTCAAAAGCTTCTCGTATCTGGCCGCACCATTCCTCCTCGCGGGAATCGTGTTGCTCGGGCGTGCCGCCTACGTCTATGTGGGACGCTACTTTGGCTTGGTTGCGACCAACGACCAGGCATTGGCAGTGGGCAGCACGTCACTCATCATCGGCTTCATCATCTTTTTGTTTGGGGTGATTGCTGACCGCATCGGTGGCCTGCGCCGCGTCGAAGAAGAAGTCCTCTATCGCATCCGCCGCGCCGAAATCGAACGCATCCCCCCGCGCGAATAACACGATGGCCGGTAGCGAGGTACCTCGCTACCGGCCACCACAACACATCTATCGCTACTACTTGCTGTTATCTGCCACCACGTCACGGTCATTGCTGTCTTGCACGGGTCGCGCATTCCCCGTATACATGTGCGTAAAGGCGGCAATTTGCTGGGCACTCATGCTCAGTGGGGTCTGGATGACCAACCAGTGCACACCTTCGGAACAGGGTGGTGTGGTCAGGCTCCCGATGTAACGAAACGTCATGACTTCCGCCGGAAGCAATGCTGGCCAGTCCATGGTTGCGGTGGTTGATTCTGCGGTCAGTCCCTGTAACGCGGTCACATATGAATCCCATGCCGCGTTGGCAGCATCACCCTGTTGCACAAGGGCACCGACCACAGCCAGTGTGCCATCTGCTGCCTTGTGTACAAAATGCAACTCCATGGCCGCCGGCACCCCGTTGATGGTATGTTCACTCGGTGCATGGAAATGCATTTGAGCCAGCGTATAGGTCACACCGTCAATGGTCATCGTGTTGCCAGCTGCCGCATTCGCTTGGATGGTGTGCCCATTGTTGACGATGGTTACTTCGCCAGACTGATACTGAAATACGGGATTCACCAGTGCTTCGCTGTTGGTAGGTACGATATCAATCGGGGTCTGTGCAGTGCCACTCCCACACAACGCGAAATCAGTAGACAACTCGTCCCAGTGATCTGGACCAACATCACCGCTGTATCCCCAGTGTACTTTGTGCGCCGCAGTTGGTGTCGCCTCCTGCGTGGCAGCAAACGGCCAAGCACTACACGACACACATACCAGCCCACATACTAGTACCATCACTACGTTCATACGTCGCTGCATCACGGAATCACTCCTTTACTCCACACGCACCCGATGGAGACAAAACATGCACCACCAAAGCATTCGCCGCCATGGCGCACGATTCCTCGCAATTATTTATCTATGCGGTAGTATGAATATAATTATACGGAAAATTGTATATATTGTAAATAATACACTTTATTGTAACAATATCTACGCCAAAATCACCGAGCATAACAATGGCTTTTCCAGTCCCTTCGTT
>CAZIKU010000100.1:0-7091 GCA_964539815.1 uncultured Klebsiella sp.
GCAAATTGTCAGCGGCCGTACATGCGTTGCCCAAGTCGGTTGATGCCGAGATTGCCGCGCTCAAACTGCGCGCCATGGGGATTTCTTTTGACGTGTTGTCGAAAGAACAGGTCAAATACCTCGGCTCGTGGGAAGAAGGCACCTAATTGTCGTAGCAAGCCGCGTGTGTCGCACGACACACGCGGTTTGATGTATCGCAGTACATGCTGAATCCATGTGCTGTGATTGGTGAAGGAAGATATATGGCGACAAATTTTATGAAGTCCCCTTCGCTCTTGTTCACCTCCGAATCGGTGACAGAGGGGCATCCCGACAAACTGTGTGACCAGGTGTCGGACGCGATTCTCGACGCGTTTTTGACCGTCGACCCGCGTGCACGCGTGGCCTGCGAAACGGCTACCACCACCGGCTTGATTGCCGTGATGGGCGAAGTCACCGTCAACGGCAACGTCGGCGACATCCAAGACATCGTGCGCAGAACCGTACGCGAAATCGGCTACACCGAAGGTAAATTTTACTTCGATGCCGATAGCTGTGGGGTTATTGTGGCGCTACACGGCCAGTCCCCCGACATCGCCCTGGGTGTCGACAAGGCGCTCGAAGCCAAAGTCGGCGAGATGAGCGATGCCGAAGTCGAAGCCGTCGGTGCCGGTGACCAGGGCATGATGATTGGCTTTGCCTGTAACGAAACCCCCGAACTCATGCCGCTGACAATCAGCTTGTCACACCGCTTGACCCGCGAATTGGCGGTGGCACGCAAAAGTGGCAAGATGCCGTTCCTCGGCCCTGATGGCAAAAGCCAGGTGACCGTGGAATACTCCCACGGCAAGCCGGTACGCATCCACACCGTGGTGCTGAGCACGCAACATACCAAGGAAATCGAACAGGGTGATTTGCGTGAGCAGGTGCAAGAGCAAATCCTGAGCAAGGTGTTGCCTGCCAACCTGATGCAGACACAGCCCAAGGTGCACATCAACCCCACCGGGCAGTTCATTGTGGGTGGTCCACACGGTGATGCGGGCTTGACCGGCCGCAAAATCATCGTCGACACCTACGGTGGTGTGGCCCGCCACGGCGGTGGTGCCTTCTCGGGCAAAGATCCGACCAAGGTCGACCGCAGCGCTGCCTATGCTGCCCGCTACGTCGCCAAAAACGTCGTGGCTGCTGGTTTGGCCGATCGCTTCGAGGTGCAGTTGTCGTATGCAATTGGTGTGGCTCGCCCCGTGTCCATCAGTATCGAGAGCTTTGGTACGGCCAAAATCGACGAAGCCAAAATCGCCAAACTCATCGACGAGATGTTTGACCTACGCCCGGGTGCGATTATCCGCGACCTCAAGTTGCGCCGCCCCATCTATCGTCAGACTGCAGCCTATGGGCATTTTGGCCGCAGCGATATCGATCTGCCGTGGGAAGCCACGGACAAGGCCGACGCCCTGCGCCGTGCCGCTGGACTCTAGCATGTATTGTCTCTGTACGGGCAGATTTTCTGCCCGTACATCGTATCTGTTTCCATCTAGAAGGACACCATCATGGAGCGCGCAAACGCATTTGATTTCATTGGCCCGAAGACGCTGGTAGGTCCCGAGCTCAAAGTAGGCGACAAAGCTCCTGCATTTGTGCTGCTCGGTGCAGACCTCAAAGACGTGGATAGCGCGAGCTACGCTGGCAAGCCGATGCTGATTAGCGTGGTGCCGTCTGTTGACACGGGTGTCTGTGATTTGCAGACCAAGCGTTTCAACGAAGAAGCGGGCAAATATGGTGACAAAATCGCCTTTTTCACCGTGAGTGCTGACTTGCCTTTTGCGTTGCGCCGCTACTGTGGTGCCAACGACATCAAAAACATCGTCGTCGCCACCGACCATCGCGCCATGGCCTTTGGGACAGCCTACGGCACATACGTCAAAGAAATCCGCCTTGAGAGCCGCGCCGTGTTTGTTGTTGATGCAGCAGGCGTCCTGCGCTACGTTGAATACGTGCCAGTCGCTGGTCAGCACCCCAACTACGATGCCGCCCTGGCTGTGTTGGCCACGTTGGTCTAATTCACTACGTCACAATATCACGCGCACCCCCGTGGACACATGTTGTCCACGGGGGTGCGGTATAATCAGCGCAATACGACGTACGAACACGAGGAGTTTGGGCGATGACACTCAGTCATGTCTGGCCGATGACGGCCGCAATTGACGGTAATGGGCATCTCACTATCGCAGGTCACGATGTGAGTGCCTTGGCCGATACCTACGATACGCCGTTATACGTATTTGATGAAAAAACATTGCGCCACATGTGCCAATCATATACACAGGCCTGTCAGGCCTGTGGTGCCGGTGATGCCATCATCCACTATGCTGGCAAAGCCCTGCTCAACACGGCAATCGCGCAACTCGTCCACAGCGAGGGCCTGGCACTCGACGTGGTGTCAGGTGGCGAATTAGCCTTGGCGTTACACGCTGGGGTGACTCCTGCCCACATCCACATGCACGGCAACGGCAAAACATCACGCGAGTTGGACGAGGCGCTGGCGGCCAACATCGGTGCTATTGTGGTCGATAATCTCGATGAGTTGGCACTGCTGATTGCCAAAACACGGGCGCGTACTACGCCGTTTCCCATCCAGATCCGCGTGACCCCTGACATTGCTGCCGACACGCACCACCACATCCAGACAGGGCATTATGCCTCCAAATTCGGTTTCCCACTCGAGGTCTTACCGCAGGTAGGTGCCATGCTGCAACAGGCCACCGGTCTGCGTTTGACCGCAGTACACACGCATCTCGGCTCGCAGATTTTTGATGCGCAGACCCATGTCGCAGCCGTTGATGTGCTCCTCGCCCAGATTGCCATGTTGCGGACCCAGTACGGGTTGCCCATCGAGGCCATCAACATTGGTGGTGGCTTCGCCGTGGCGTATGTCGATACGCAGACGCCGACCGATATCCCACAGGCGGTCGCCGCCGTCTGGCACCAAGTCGAGGCTGCGCGGATGCGCCACGGGCTGCCGCGCTTGCGTCTCGAACTCGAGCCGGGGCGTTCGATTGTGGCACGCGCTGCCATTGCCGTCTATCGCGTGGTGGGGAGTAAATCGGTGCATGATTTGCCGCGCTGGGTGCACGTGGATGGTGGTATGGCCGACAATATCCGCCCAGCCCTGTATAGCGCCAAATATACGGCGCTGGTCGCGAATCGAGCCACAGCGACTGATGCCGAAGTGGTGAATGTGGCAGGGCGCTACTGCGAGTCAGGCGACGTCTTGTTGCGCGATGTGCCGCTACCGACGCCACAGGTTGGCGATGTCATTGCGCTCGCTACCGCCGGTGCCTATACGCTCAGCATGGCTAGCAACTACAACATGGTGCCACGCCCGTGTGTGCTACTCGTACGACCTGGTCATGTGCAGGTGATGCGCCGGCGCGAACAGTACGCCGATCTCTGGCAGCACGATGGATGAGTGGTATACTGCATACGTACGTAATTATGCTATTTCGTAGGGAATACTATGACCAATCAATCGGGATCCGCGTTTTGGACATGTGCGGTGTGTGGCGCGATGGGCTCTGCCCTCGATAGTAGTTGCCCTGGCTGTGGCGCAGCCCGTGGCACCACTGCATCTGCTGCCACCACACAAGCGGCACCCACCACCACGAATCCGGTGACACAGCCGGTGACGGTGGTATCCAATGCGGTGCAGTCGATTCGCACGCTGACGGCCAATACCCTGTCACCCACCTGCCCGCAGTGTGGCGCAACCAATAGCTGGACCAACGCCACCTGTGCCAGCTGTGGATCGGCACTCGCCGTGACGCAGGCCCCCACGGCACCCCGCCAACGTGGGGTGGCAATTGCATTGGCCTTCTTGGGTGGAATTGTGGGAGCGCAGTATTTTTACATGGGGCGACGTGCGGCCGGGGTCGCCTGTGTGTTGATGTGTTGGACAGGCTACTCGGCGGCACTCGGATTCATCGAAGGATTGCGCTTGCTGACATTGTCAGACAGCGAATTTGCCCGTGAGTGCGTTGGCTGAGTTATGCCAGATGAAAGACTTCGCTGAGGGTGACCAGCGACGTATCTGCGGCACCACTATCGAGTGACTCAAAAAATGGTGCCATCGAGGCCTGCCAGCGTGCATTGACTTCTTCGTTTTGCATGCCCGCCACGGCAGCGGCAAAGTCGGGTGTTTCGACATACCCAACAAGCAGACCATCATCGCGCAAAAAGAGCGAATAGTTGTGCCAGCCGTGTTTGGACAGTGCGGCCAGCATGTCGGGCCAGACTGCCTGGTGGCGCTGTTTGTATTCGCCGAGCATGTCGGCACGCACTTTCAACAAAAAACAGACACGTTGCATGATAGTTCTCCTCACTTGTATCAATCTACTGCCATCCTACCACGCCTCGCTCCATCCTCCATGCTAAAATAGACACAAGACTCTCTATTGACCGTGTGAGGTGGTGTGGTGGAACAAATCGTCGATGCAGTCCGTGGGATGCGTGATATCACCCCAGAAGAATTGATACGCCAACAGACGATTGCGCGGCGTTTGAGCCACCTGATGACGTTGCACGGCTACCATGCCATCGAACTCCCCATCCTTGAGCATCGCGATTTGTATATGCGCAAACTGGGCGAAGAACTCGTCGGCAAAATCTACGAATTTGCCTTTCACGGCCGCGAATTAGCGCTGCGTCCCGAATGGACGGCCTCTGTGCTACGCGCCTTTATCGCCAATAAATTCAGCGATCAGCCGTTGCCGTTACGGCTGAGCTATGCCGGTCCCGTCTTTCGCTATGAACGACCACAGCGTGGTACATGGCGCCAATTCACCCAAGTGGGTGTCGAGATGATCGGTGCGCCGGCACCACGTGGTGATGCCGAAGTCTTGACCCTGGCCTGTGCCGGCCTCGATGCAGTCGGTATTCACGACTATCGCGTCAATTTGGGGCACATTGGCATCATCCGTACCCTGCTCGGCTCGTTGGGACTGAGTGAGCGGACGCGTAGTGTGTTGACGTGGAGCCTTGAACGCATGCGTAGCCGCGGCGTGGATGTGGTGCGTGATGCACTGCTCAGCGAAATCGAGGGGGAGCGTCAAGCTTTTGATACCACCCTGCTCGAGGGGCTCGATGACGCTCAGGCTGAGGATCTGCTCCTCCACACCTTGCGTTCAATTGGCGTGAATCTGCAGTTTGGTACGCGCCCTCCCGAAGAAATCGTACGCCGGTTGGTCCGCACCATGCGCACCAACGATCAGCGCGCGACCATCGAGCGTGCCATTGACGTGCTCGCTGAGTTGAGTGCCATCCGCGATACCCCGACACGCGCCATTGCCAGCCTGCAGGCACTGATTACACGCTATCAACTCCCGGATCCAGGCTTGGCTGACATCCAAGCACTCATCGACCTGTTGCCGTTGCACGGTCTCGATGTGGATCGAGTCACCCTCGACTTTGGTTTGGGGCGTGGATTGCACTACTACACCGGCATGATGTTCGAAATCGACAACCCCAGTGGCCTGCAGTTGTGTGGTGGTGGCCGCTACGACGAACTGGTGACGGCACTTGGTGGACGCCAGACGACGCCGGCTGTCGGCTTTGCCTACGGACTCGAACGCGTGGTGCTGGCTGCCCCCGAACAAACGACTGCACGTGCCCGGAGCGTGGTGGTAATCCCCCATGATGATGCCGCCTACCATGCTGCGGTGCACGTCGCGACCTTGTTGCGTCAGGCGGGTGTGGTGGCACAGTGCGAAATGCGCGAGCGCGCCATTGCCCAACACCTCAAGGATGCGCAACGCCGTGGCATGGTGGCTGTGATGGTGCATGCCAGCGACGTGCCTCCGACCACCGTGCAATGGCGCGCCGACGGTGCCAACGATACATTGACTATCGCTGAAGTCGTGGCACGCTGCGAGGTGCCCGCATGAAATGTGCAGTCCTTGGTGCTGGTGGCGTGGGGGCCTATCTGGGTGCCCGCCTGAGTCGTGCCGGTCACCCTGTGGCGCTAGTAGCGCGTGGTGACCATGGTGCTGCTATGGCTGCCCACGGGATTACCGTTCATACGGCCACAGAGACGTGGCATGCAAACCCCGTCTTGGTCTGCGACGATGTGCGCATGATTGGTGTGTGTGACGTGGTGATTGTGGCCGCCAAAACATACGACCTCGCCGAGTTACTTGCGCACGTCGATACACTCATCGGCCCGCGCACGCTGTTTTTGACCATCCAAAACGGCATCGACGCCTACGCCCGTGTTGCCGAACACGTCGGTGCCGAACGTGTCCTGGCAGGATTGATATACTGCGAAGCCAGCATCGAAGCCCCAGGGGTTATCCGTAGTGGCATCGAGCCTACACGCTTGACCTACGGCCCAATTGCCCCTCACCCCAGTACCGCGGTTGCCCATGCTGTATCCCATGCCTGCACCGATGCGGGGATTGCGACAACCCTCGTCCCTGATGGACGTGTGGCTGTATGGAGTAAAGCGATTTTTGTGGCAGCCATGAGTGCGGTGACTACGATTAGCGGCATGAGCATGGGGCCGATGATGGCCGATGCTGAAGCCGTGCAGTTGCTGACTGCGGCACTCGTAGAAGCGCGACAGGTCGCCGAAGCCGATGGGGTCATCTTTGTTGATGATCCGGTGGTGGCGGCTATTGCCACAGCTCAGGCCATGCCGGCTACGGCACGTTCGTCGATGTCGCGTGATTTTGCCCGCGGGCGGCGTATCGAAGCCGATGCCTTGAGTGGTGCAGTGGTCGCCAAAGGACGGGCACTTGGGGTGCCTACCCCCGTCAATCAAGCCTTGTATGCGTTGTTGCGGCTCTGTCTGCAGGCACGAGAGGATAGACAATCATGAGTAATCCACGCTGGGGTCGCTATACCGACCTGCATCCTGATGCACTTGCCGACATTTTGGCACATACGCCCATCGCCGTCTTGCCGTGGGGAGCCTTGGAATGGCACGGTGCCCACCTGCCGCTGGGGATGGACGGCATTGCTGCGCAATATGTGGCAGACCACGTGGTGCAACGCACCGGTGGCGTCCTGTTGCCGATGACGTGGTGGCCGATGACCACGTTGCCCCATCGCTATTCGCT
>CAZIKU010000101.1:0-6998 GCA_964539815.1 uncultured Klebsiella sp.
CGCTATGCACGAGTGCATTGATGCGTACGAGCTCGCCATGCTCCGCGAGCTTGAGACACTCATGGTACAAAAAATCCCGCGCATGTAGCGCAATGTGCCCCCGAAATGCGTGCAATACCACCGTGCTTTTTTTATAACAAAATAATACTTGACTAATTTTATAAAGTAAATTATGATAATGACAATACTCGTATCAATGCCGATACTGTAGCAATCGTGATGAGATAAAAAAGTACAGATGCAAGGCTTTGTAGGGAAAAACACTATTAATCCTATTGGATATATAGCGTAAGTACATGGGGAAAGAGCGATGAGTGGAGAAATTGTAGGGATATCGGGCAGTCCGGGGGTGAATTCGCGATCACGCATCGTTGTCTCCGAGCTTGTGCGGCGTCTGGCGCAACGCACGGGTCTGGATGGTCAGTTCATTGATTTGAATGATTTCGCTGCAGACGCATTATTGGGGAGACGGCGTGATACCCATGTTGACGAGACTATCGCGGCGGTAAGTCGTGCCCGTATTGTCGTTGTTGGTACACCCGTGTACCGTGCGAGTTATGCGGGGCAACTCAAAGCCTTTTTCGATTTATTTCCGCAGAGTGCGTTGCGTGGTGTCAGTGTCGGGTTAGTGGCCACAGGAGCAGGAAATGCGCATGCGCTGGTGATAGATCATGCCTTACGGCCGTTGGTGGCGAGCTTGGCAGGGGTGAGTGCGTCAAGTGGCATATATATCACTGATGGGCAGTTTCCAGACAAGAGCAATATTCCTGTTGAAGTAACCGAGAAAATCGATGAATTGGCGAATGAATTGGTGATACTTGCACAACGAAAGGATGCAGCATGAGTATGACAATCACACACGAAGTATCAGCTGAGGAATTACGCAAAGCAGCTGGTCAATTTGCGACAGGAATCACCGTCGTGAGTGTGCATCATGAAGGCATCATCCGTGGGATGACGGCAAATTCTTTTACGTCGGTGTCACTCGACCCACCTCTCGTGTTGGTATCTGTCGATACGCGGCGGAGTATTCACAGCGCGTTGGTTACCGCACCGCGGTATGTGATTAGTGTGCTCGCAGCAACTCAGCAACATATTTCGGCACGCTTTGCGAGCTCCAAAACCGATATGCGTACCGCATACGACGATATTCCGCACCAGTTGACGAATGACGGCTTGCCATTAATTGATGGCGCCTTGGCACATTTTGTCTGTCGTGGCTATGCGGCGTACCCCGGGGGTGATCACACGTTATTTGTGGGGCTTGTGGAAGAACTACTCGTCACGTCGGGTGAGCCGTTGTTGTATGTGGCAGGGGCGTACCGACGTGTGCATGTAGATGCCTAAGGAGGAACATTTATGGCGCACCAGCAGCAGATGATTATAGGGATAGATGTCACCACACATAGTGCGGTGCCTGGCAATGATTTGGGCTTTAGCGATACCGTGGTCGCGCAGTATCGTGACATCTTGCAACAGGCCGCTCAGGGATATGTTGATTTTGTACTGTTTCGTGATCAGCGTGTTGTGGGGCGACATGGTCGTGCCGCAGGCATCGACGTATTGAGTCTCGCATCGCGTTTGGCCCCCGAAGTCGCCGACATCGGTGTGGTCGTGGCCAAGTCGGTGAATTATACCGAGCCATTCACAGTATCCCGTGAGCTTGCAACCTTGGACTTTGTGAGCGCCGGTCGGGCTGGTTGGTATGTCATGAGCATTGCCGATGATGCATCAGCACAAAACTACGGACACGCACAGGCTTTGGATGCGCCCACACGCAGTGCGATTGCAACAGAGTTTGTTGCGGTGAGTCGCAAACTGTGGGATAGCTGGGAAGATGATGCAGTCGCCATGGATCGCGAGCGTGGCTGGTTTTTGAATCCGCATAAATTACATCACATCAATCACCGTGGTACACACTTTGCCGTGCGTGGTCCTGCTATCACCTACCGACCGCCACAAGGGCAAGTTGTGGTGGTGGTCAGCGATGAAGATGGCCATGATATCAGCGTGTTGCGTGCCGAAGCCGATGTCGTCGTACAGCATCATGCCACCCTCGTTGCCGCACAACAAGCATATCGCGATCACCATCAGTATGCACAGCAACAGGGACGTGACATTCGCGTGTTGCAGCGGGTCATGCCGGTAGTGGCCACAACGACGCGCCACGCATTTGCGCGTGTGCATGCACTCGAAGCAGATGCGGCGCAGCATGGCTGGGTCTTGCCACCGGCACAAATCATGGCCGGAACTGCGGCGCAGGTCGCAGAACAGTTGGCACTGTGGTACAACGCGGGCGCCGCAGATGGTTTTGTGTTGGTATTGCCCGCCGTAACGAGCGATATCGCCACTATTCGTACCGAGTTGCTCCCCGAGCTCCAGCAGCGTGGATATCTGCGCACTGCATACACAACGACAACACTACGGCAACATTTAGGGCTTGTGAAACCATTGAATCGCTATGCAGAAGCGATATCGGAAGCATTTTTGGCATATGACTAGGGAGGAAGATACGACAATGAGTCAGCCAAAACACATCCATCTTGGGGTTTTTTTCCAATCAGTCGGGTATGGCGTCGTGTGGCGGCATCCCAACTATGCCAAAACGGATGAATTTGCCACGTACGTGCGATTTGCACAGGCTGCCGAACGCGGGCTGTTTGATTTCGTCTTTTTTGGTGAGGGACTGGTGGTGCGTGAACATCGTGATCGGTTTTTTGGGGGGATTGCCAATGGGCGCCCCGACTCACTCGCACTCATTCCCGCCTTGGCCGCACATACCACGCATATCGGCTTCGTTGCGACGATTTCTACCACATACAACCATCCGTACGAGTTAGCACGGCAACTTGCCTCCATCGATCACGTCACCGGTGGGCGTGTGGGGTGGAATGTGGTGACCAGTTTTAGTAATTCGTTGGCCAAAGATAGTGGTGGCGATCAAATTGCCTTTAATTTCAGCAAAGAACAGCACCTGGCACACGCGACACGCTATGATCGTGCCCGCGAGTTTGTGTCGCTCTGCAAACGCTTGTGGGACAGTTGGGAAGACGATGTAACCCAGCCAGACCAAATCCATGCCATCAATCATCATGGTGATTGGTTCGATGTGGCCGGTGCACTCGATGTGCCACGTGCACCACAGGGTCATCCCGTGATCATCCAGGCTGGTCAATCCGAGGATGGGCGTGATTTGGCGGCCCGGATTACTGATGTGGTCTTTAGTCCATATCGCGACAAAGGGGAATCTGCAGCATACCGTGCCGATATTGCACGCCGCATGGTATTGCATGGGCGTGATGCCACCCAGTTGCGCGTGCTCCCCGGGTTGTCGGTACTGGTTGCCCCAACTGTGGCGGAGGCGCAGGCCAAAGCAGCCTATTACCGTGAATTGTTGTTTACCCCTGCCTACATGCGCTATTTGTTGAGCGAGCAGAGCGGGTATGACTTCACCCATGTGGATCTCGACGCACCCTTCCCCCATATCGATACGACGCAACCCGATATCAATGCGACATTGATCGAGCGTTGGATTCAGCTATCGACGAGTAAAGGGCTGACGGTGGCACAAACCATCCAACAGTCAATGCCACTCTGGTCGGTGGTGGGTGATGCACACACGGTGGCCGATTACATCGAGCAGTGGGTTGACGCAGATGCCTGTGATGGGTTTCTGTTGACGCCGAGCGTCTTCCCCAATGATTTGGATGATTTTGTTGATTTGGTGGTGCCCGAACTCCAACGGCGCGGGCGTTTTCGCACGGCGTATCCAGGCACGACGATGCGGGATTCATTGGGAATTGCGCGCCCCGAGTGGCAGTCACCAGCGCACGATGGTGCCCATCAGGAAGTTGTGATATCAGGAAAAGAGGAGTAAACAATGACCATTCCATTATCCGTACTTGATTTGTCGCCACTGCCAGAAAGTGGCAATGGCATCGAAGCAATTCGCAATACGATTGACTTGGCGCAGCATGCCGAACAGCTAGGATTTGGGCGTTTCTGGGTTGCAGAACACCACAACTTCCGTGGCTTGGCATCCGTTGCTCCCGAAATTCTGATGGGTGCGATTGCCCAGCATACGACGCGTATTCGCATCGGGTCGGGTGGCGTGTTGATTCCCAACTATGCAACGCTCAAAGTCGCTGAGATTTTTCGTACCCTCGAGGCACTCGCCCCAGGGCGTATTGATGCAGGTGTCGGGCGTGCACCAAACATGGATCCACGCACTGTTTTGGCACTACGTGGTCCCAATGGTGACCCCAAAATCATCGAAGATGTGCGACGGTTGCTCAACGAAATCGAAGGGTTTGGCCAGGTGACGGCACCAGCCTTCCCCGCAGATCATCCCCTGCACGAGGTGATTGCATCACCAGAAAATGTCAGCTTCCCGCCCGTATTCTTGTTGGGCTCTGGCCAGTTGAGTGCCAAAATTGCTGCCGAGCGTGGTCGCGGCTTTGCGGCAGCCTACTTTTTTAGTCCTGACGAGTCAGAATCGGCAATTAAATCATACAAACAGCACTTTGTCCCCTCGGCGCATTTCGATCGCCCTCACGCCATTCTCACCGTGGGTGTCATCTGTGCGGAGACCGATGCGCATGCCGAAGATTTGGGCAAAGTCTATATGGTGGGCAACCTGCGCCGTGCCAATGGTCAGCCGATCGGTGACATCAGTATTGCCGAGGCACGTGCCTATCAATTCACCACGGATGAATGGGAGAAAATTCGCCGCATGGTGCCCATTACCGGGAGCCCAGCACGCATCCGTACACAACTCGAAACACTCGTTGCCCAGACCGGTGCCGACGAAATCATGATTAGCACAGGATTGAGTAATCATGCCCAACGGCGCTATTCGTACGAGCTGATTGCCGATGAATTTGGCATTGGCCAACTTGCAACGGTGTCGGGATCAACAGAACAACAATACCCGATTTAGTGATATATGGAGAAATACCATGAGTGTAGGTATCCAGATTGTGGCACGTGCCGAACATGTGTGGAGCGCCGATGCGCTTCAACTGATGGATGAATTGACTGCGGAACTTGCCAAACTGTACAATGTGGCCGACGGGAGTGCGGGATTTTTGCCTAGCGATGTGGAGGGTCCACGCGCAGCGTTCGTGATTGCCCGCATCGATGGCGTGGCGGTGGGATGCGGTGCCATTCGCCCACTTGATGCGGACACGGTGGAAGTCAAGCGCGTCTATACGCGTGCGGCGTATCGGCGCCTCGGGGTCGGCATTGCGATCATGCAGGAACTCGAACGCCTGTCTGCAGAGTTTCAATACCGTGCCATCAAACTGCAAACGGGACCATTGCAACCCGAAGCCGCCCAACTCTACACTAACATGGGATACTATCGCATCCCCATCTATATGGGTGAATGGGATCAGATTTTGGCATTCCAGAAAGATTTATAACGACATCGTATCGTGAATAGGGACGATTGACAGGGGTGTATCACCCCTGTCAATCTGTTATGATGCCCCTACACCGAGTTGAGAAGGAACCCATATGACACCCGACAAATCCCTTGCCAACACTGGATTCGCCACTCGTGCCATCCACGTGGGACAAGCACCCGACCCACAAACTGGCGCCGTCTCCTTCCCCATTTACCAGACATCGACCTTTGCACAGTTCGAAGTGGGCAGTAACCAGCCCTACGACTATGCGCGCTCGGGCAATCCGACGCGCACCGCCCTCGAGCAGGTGTTGGCCTCCCTCGACGGTGGCTGCGATGCGCTGGCGTTTGCATCGGGTCTCGCCGCCGAAACCGCCGTGTTGCACCTGCTCGCACCGGGTGACCATGTGGTCGCCAGTGACGACGTGTATGGGGGCACGCATCGCTTGCTCACCAAAATTTTTGCCAACCACGGTGTGACCACTACATTTGTAGATACAACGGACCATGCCGCCGTGGCGGCTGCCATGACTAGCCGCACCAAGTTGCTCTGGCTCGAGAGTCCCACCAATCCAATGCTCCGTGTGGCTGATATCACCGCCCTCAGCCAGATTGCCAAAGCGCACAACGCCTTGACGGTCGTTGACAATACCTTTGCCTCGCCCTATCTAGTGCAACCGTTGGCGCTGGGTGCTGATATTGTCAGCTACAGCACCACCAAGTACCATGGCGGTCATAGCGACGTAATCGGCGGTGCACTGGTGACCAACAACCCCGAATTGGCCAAACGCCTGCGCTACATCGAGAATGCGGTGGGGTCGGTGCCTGCACCCTGGGATTTGTTCCTGATTATGCGTGGCGTCAAAACACTGGCTTTGCGCATGCAGGCCCACTGCCGTAATGCGCAGGCTATCGCCGAATTCCTGGCCGGGCATCCGGCTGTGGCGCAGGTGAACTACCCGGGCTTGCCGCAGCACCCGCAGTACGAGCTGGCCAAACGCCAGATGCGCATGGCGGGTGGCATGGTGTCGTTCACACTCAAGGGTGGTGTGCACGTAGCGCATCGCCTGGTCGAGTCGACCACATTGTTTACCTATGCGGTGAGTTTGGGGGGTGTGGAGAGTCTGATCGAGCTGCCGCGGATTTTGACGCATGCGGCCGGCTCGGCACACGAGATTCCGGCAGAGTTGGTGCGCATTTCGGCTGGCATCGAAGATGCCGATGATCTGATTGCTGATTTGCGTCAGGCGCTGGCGCAGGCCACGCGCTAGCTCACACGAATGAGGGGCGGGGCGCTATGTCGCCCCGCCCCTTCACTGTGCAACTGACTAACGGGCAGCGTATGCCTTGGCGGCTGCGACGGCCTTTTGGGCGCCTTCGGCCAGCGTGGCTGCCGGGATGAGCACGGAGTTCTCGAGCAGTTTGCGCCCCTCGACTTCGTTGGTGCCGACTAGGCGTGCCACCATGGGCACGTCGGTGTTGACTTCTTCGAGGGCGGCGATAATTCCACGGGCAACTTCGTCGACGCGTGTAATCCCACCAAAGATGTTAAAGAGCACGGCCTTGACGTTTTTGTCAGACAAAATAATCT
>CAZIKU010000102.1:0-6911 GCA_964539815.1 uncultured Klebsiella sp.
TGACGGCATCGATGGATGGGTCGGCGATGAGTTGGCGCCAATCCGTATATACGGTGGCGACATTATGGGCTTGGGCCAAGGCATCAGCACGAGTTTTGTTGGTGTCACAGACAGCCACAACCTGCCCGTCTGCATGTTTTTTGATACCGGGGATATGGCCGTGCATGGCAATGGCACCAGCGCCAATGACGCCCACACGAGTTGGTTTGGGTGCGCTCATAAATGGTACAACTCCTCTGTAGTTCCACGATACACCGTCAGTAGCATACCATACCTTGATTGGGCTGGATGCATGTGCATATGGTGGTGCCAAAATGCCACACAATGACGCGGAGACGGGTATAATATCAACCAGGGTGGACGGTTTGCCGCTTCACCAGAATCAATGGAATTCGCTGATTCCCAACTAAAGGATGCACGCATGACCGCCAAACAATGGGCAACTCCGCCCGAGATGGAAATCGATGTCACCAAGCGCTACGTCGCCACGATGAGCACCACCAAGGGCGATATCGAAATCGAACTGTACCCACAACATGCCCCCAAGACCGTCAATAACTTTGTCTTTTTGGCACGCCAAGGCTTCTACGATGGAGTCGTCTTCCATCGTGTGATTGCCAACTTCATGGCCCAGGGTGGCGACCCCACTGGCACTGGCCGTGGTGGTCCTGGCTATAAATTTGCAGATGAATGTGTGGGCAACCCCCTCAAGCATGGCCCAGGGGCATTGTCGATGGCCAATGCGGGTCCCAACACCAATGGCAGTCAGTTCTTTTTGGTGCACAACCGTGAGGGCACGGCGCACCTTGACGGCAAGCACACCGTCTTTGGATTGACCAAAAACATGACTGAAGTGCTGGCACTCCGCCAGGGTGATCAAATTCTCAGCGTCAAAATCGCCGAATTCCCAGGAGCCTAAGCAGTGAGTGCTGCGCTCGGGAGTAGTGCGGCGCGCAAAGCACGCTTACAATCGCATCCGTCACCGGGCCCACACAACAGTTTGTGGTATTTTGCGTCGGTGACGGGTGGGATGTGGTGCGTCATGCGTAACGCATTCATCGTACAGCTATCACGCTATACGCCGTGGCTGCCCATCAAGCGTTGGTTGTTGCGTTTGGTCGGCGTGCAGGCCGCACCGTTTGTGTCGTTTGGACTGATGGTGATGATTGACATCTTCTTCCCGCAAGATGTGCAAATCGGTACGGATACCATCATCGGCTACAACACGACCATCCTGTGTCATGAGTTTTTGCGCCATGAATGGCGCCGTGGTCCTGTGGTGATTGGTCGTGATGTATTAATCGGTGCCAACACGACGATTTTGCCGGGTGTGGTAATTGGAGATGGCGCCACGGTAGCTGCAGGGAGTCTGGTGAATCGCGATGTCCCCGCTGGTGCGATGGTCGGTGGTGTGCCGATTCGCTTGATTCATTTAGAGAAAGACGATAGCGTCCTATGACACAGTTCTGGTCGTTTGGCGACGATGTACTACGCCGCATCATGGATTTCATCATGGGCGTGCCAATGATTTTTTGGGCGTGCATGATTGGGGATTTGCTCGGGTTCCTGGTGGGCACCGTCATCTGGTATGGACCCCAACTGATGCGTGCGCCGTGGTGGGCCTGGCCGTTCATCCCCGATTGCCCGCTGGCCGCCTTGCTGGGCATGATTGCCTATCTGCGTTTACGTGCCAATCAGCCAGCAGACTGGTTGACGGTACTCGCAAGTCTTTCGTGTATCAAATACGGCATCTGGACGGTTGTGTTTTGGAGTACTAAGTGGGCCGCCACCGGCGAATATCTGCCTCTCGAAATCGGGCTTGTTATCGTGCATGTGGCGCTGATGGCGCAAGGACTGCTCTTGCTCCCTGCCCTGATGCAGGTCACCATTCCCGTGCGGTTAATCGGGGTTGCCTGGTTGGCATTGTCCGTGGTGGTTGATTACGGGTTCGGGCATCATCCGGCGCTTGATCCGTCGCTCACTCCCATGCAGGCAGGGACATGGGCGGCAGTGATTACACTCATGCTCGGTATCCTGATGGTGTTGCTCGCACGCCAGTCCACTCCACCCGTCGCATCACTGCCGTAGCCAGGGCTCAACCAAACTAATTTTTTGGTCATGACAGTCAATGTGCGCCATGACGCCGAGTGGGACAATCCATTGCGGCTCGGTGTGCCCGATGTCGACGTGCGTCACAATCGGCAGGTCATGTGCGCCAAATTCGTCACGAACCACGTGCAAAATCGCCGCATCAAGGGCGATTTGTTCACTCAATGTATAGTCTTTGGCGCGGCCAAACATGAGCCCGGCGATTTTGTGAAAAATACCCTGTAGCCCGTAATTGCGCAACCAGCGGGTGATGTCGGTGATGCTGGGCTTTTCTTCGGATGTCTCCAAAAAGAAGAGTTTGTCATACCAAAAATCGGGTGCAGGCCAATATGGTGTGCCCTTGAGAAATTCCAAGACTTCGATGCACCCACCATACAACTGCCCGCGATGGACCCCTTTGCCCTGCAGAAATTGCCAGCCGCGACTGAATTGCGTCGGCAACACATCAATCCGTTGCTGAGAATCCGCCCAATCGATATACCCGTCGCTGTAGTGACGGGCCGCCTGGTACGTGTATGCTGATTTGTGCGCAAACAGCATGTCGTGGACGTGTGTGCGATGTGCGGTGGGGTGACTGGTGAGTTGTGCTAATCCGGACATCACACTTGGCCCATGAAAGGTCACCATGCCCTGCATGTGCGCAAAAGTGAGCAGCGTCGTAGTATCGGAATAGCCGAGGAGAATCTTGGGATGGCGCCCGATCAATGCGGCGTCAAGGTGTGGCAAGAGCAACATGCTGTCGTCACCACCAATCGAGGCAATGATGGCTGCGACCTGTGGGTCCATGAATGCATCGTGAATATCGGCGACGCGCTGGCGCGTATTACTCCGCAACTGGGTGGCATCCATGCGCGTGGACGGGTATTCCTTGATGGTCAGACCCCAGCCACGTAGCGTGGCGAGTCCACGTTCAAAGATGTGCGGAAAGCTGTGTGGCCCCCCCCACGATGGTGACAGCACGGCGACGGTGTCGCCTGGTGTCAAGGCGCGCGGTCGGCGGTATGTGAGTGCCATCGCTTGCTCCTGGTAGTGCTATAGCACAACGACCTGCCGCAGGGAGTGCAACAGGTCGCCGAGTATGTGGCGGGAAGGGAGAGATTCGAACTCTCGAGGGCTTGCACCCTACTCGTTTTCGAGACGAGCACGTTCAACCGCTCCGTCACCTTCCCGTGATTGGAAAGGCGACTGACGCCGTAGGCATCAGCCGCCTTTGTGTGGTGACTCTGGTGCGACTCGAACGCACGGCCTCTTCCTCCGCAGGGAAGCGCTCTAATCCACTGAGCTACAGAGTCATTTACCTCGGGTACTATAGCACGTCTTGGTGCGGAATGCAAATAGAATCTGGTGTGTGTGCACAGACGCAGCGGATAATCGCTGTGTTGTCATCTTGATCTCAACTGTTTGTAATCGTTTTGTTGTTTTTCTATGGTCAAAAAGTGAAGCAGTGTGCTATTATTTGCTCAAGGGTTACAACTTCATGACAACGTGCCATGAACATAGATGACGAAACCATGACGCAACGAATCCAATTATCGTACATGTATGATGTGCCGACATCCGAGCTTACGACGTGTTTCAACGAACAGCTGATTGCCCACCTGAGCGTGCATGGCATTCGGGTCGTATTGGCGTTGCGTGATTTCAGTACTGAACGCGCCGAACTCGTACGCCGACTCAATCGTGCCCGTATCGCAGTGGTGGCATGGCTGGTACACACCGAGTCTCCCGATGCCCAGGATGGTACAACGACGCCAGTAGTCAGTCGTGATTTTCACATGCATGATGCGGCACTGGTGGCATCGTGGTTTGGCAAATTCCAGGCATGGAGCACCCAACACGGGCTCGGCTGGGATGCAGTGGCCCTCGATATCGAACCCGATATTCGTGACACTGTGCGTTTTGGCGACGAACCAACCGTTGATTTGTCCACACTCATTCGCCGTGCTGGCGATCGTTGGCATATTGAAGAAGCCACCGTAGCCTACACCGAAGTGCTCGCAACAATCCGATCCGCCGGATTTGTGGTCGAATTATTTGAAACGCCGTTTGTACGCGATGATCGCGTCAGCGGTACGACCATTGCGCGACGTTTGCTCGGATTACCGGATGTGGTTGCCGATCGCACCGTCATGCAACTCCAAAGCAGCTATGTACGGCCGTACGGTCCTGGACTGATTGCCGCCTACGCCCTCGAGGCAAGCAGTGTGATTGTGGGGAGTATGAGTGGGGATGCACATAATCGGGCCTTGACCCCCGATGAACTCATGCGCGATCTCGCACATGTATCTGCGAATGGGATTACCAACATTTATATTGCAGGAATGCAGGCAGCATGTGCCCGTCCCGCACTTACGGCGGCTATTGTGGAAAAGTCGTGGGTGACCAAGACGCTGCCGGCTCCCGACGAATACTACCAGCAGGTGGCACGCATGCGTGCCGGTGTACGCGCACTCTTGTGGGCTGGCGCACGTCCAGCAGTCCTCCTTCCGTTGTTGATTCCGGTGCTACTGCTGGTGCGACGCATGTTGCGCACGAGCACGCACACGTCATAAGAAAGAATTATGCCGTGAAGATGAACATTCTGGCCAGTGTCTGGGATTTGCCGATACCGTGGCACATCGAACCGATGAGCGGGAGCTCGCATAACCATCTCGCACTCATCGTGGCTGCCAACAGCCAGCAAGCAGTGCTGTGTACGTACGGCAACGACCAACCACAGCTCCTCGAATACACGTTGGCGGTCACCAGTGCGGTGGCAGCACTCGATTTGCCGTTTGCAGTACCCAATCCAATTGTGACCAATACCGGCGAACGCCTCTATCGTCACGACGACGGCTACCGCACCTGGCTGATGTCGATGATGCCGTGGCTCCCCGGCGATCACCCTGCCTTGGACGACGCACAGGCCTTCCGGCAGGCAGGACACGCCTTTGGCCGACTGCTCAATGCACTAGCGCAGGTCACAGTGACTCCCTCATCGCCACCTGCATACCTCAATCTGAGCCGCGTGCACTCATATATCATCGACCCATTGGCGGCGTTGCGTGCTGCTCCCTTGAATGCGGAGAGCGTGCAACATATTATTGATGTCTTTGAAACACTGCAACCACAACTTGCGACACTCTACGAGACATTGCCACAGCAGATTATTCATGGTGATTTTGTGCCACGGAATGTGCTGCTGTTGAATGACACAGTATCTGCGGTACTCGATTTCGAACTCTGTCGCAACGACCTGCGCGTGGTGGATGTCGCCATTGCCCTCTTGGCGTGGGGAGGATTCCCGAGCAACTACGACGCGGTGATGCTCTGCCAATTTGTACAGGGATTCCACGACGTAGTGGTGCTCAGCGATGACGAAATCGCCGCCTTGCCCACCATGATGCGCCTCATCTACATCGTGCGACTCCTCCAGGTGCTCGGTCGCTACCAGCAGGGTACCGAACGCAATGTGGCCGTCGAACGAGCGGCCCTCGCCTTTGCAGAGTTTGATGCGTGGCTCAACGAAATTCCTGATTTCAATGAACTCTACCAAAGTTGGTTGGCATGAGGACGCGGTCCTTGGCACATCCCGCACGCCAGGCATTCCTGCGTGCAATTCGCCAGCCACACCCCGATCTCGTGGATGCTGCCCTGTGTATTGCATGGGAAGACCAAAACCGCGACAATCGGCAAGAGACCCTGCACACACTCACATCCTATGCGACGACCCTGGCACCACGCCTCGCAGCTACGTTTACGCTGATCGAGAAAATAGACGTCATCAACGAATATGTATTCGACGAGCTCGGTTTTGTCGGCAACAGCGACAACTACTACGCCGCCACCAATAGTTTCCTCGATCATGTGGTCGTACACAAAACCGGCTTGCCCATCATACTCTCGCTGTTGTACATGGCAATTGCACGGCGAGTCGGTGTGGTTTGCCATGGCGTGGCCTTCCCGGGACACTTCATGGTGCAGTGCCGCGACGGCTTCGGTGACCCGATTGTGATTGACCCATTTCGTGGTGGCAAACGCTGGAGCATGTCGGAATGTGCCAATTTTTTGACGTATCATCGTGTCGATATCCCATTACAGGAAATGCTCGCCCCACCGCCGTTCCAGGCCGTGATGGTGCGGGTACTGCGCAATCTCAAGGGGGTCTACGTGGCAAAAGGGGAATTCGGCAAAGCGGCTGATACCCTCGAACGCATGTTGGCACTCGATAGCCAATCAGCACCCGATGTGCGCGATTATGGGCTGATTTTGAGTCGTCTGGGGATGACCAATCTGGCGTTGGCCTATCTCGAACGCTACCTGATACTGACACCGGATGCATCTGACCGCGAGAGCATTCGTCATCACGCCAAGGTGCTGCTCGGCGAACGCGTACACTTGTCATAACTGCATGAAAAAGCGGCGCAAGGGGCTCCCCTTGCGCCGCCGTATCGGACGTCGCTAGTACAACTTTCCTTCGCGTTTGGCGCCAGTAAAGTCGATATAGACGGCCTTGGTCTCGGTATAAAAGTCAAAGACCTCGGTACCTTGTTCACGCGGGCCGACGCCCGTGTTTTTCATGCCACCAAAGGGCATCTGCGCTTCGCCACCGAGGGTCGGCGAGTTGACGTGAGTGATGCCCGTCTCGATTTCGTGGATGTAGCGGAACGTGCGCGTCAAATCGCGCGTGTAGATGCTCGACGTCAAGCCGAATTCGCTGTGATTGGCGGCCTCGAGCGCTTCGTCGAAGCTTTCGACGCGCACTATGCTCAGCACCGGCCCAAAGATTTCTTCGTTGTGGATGCGCATATCGGTGCGTACTT
>CAZIKU010000103.1:0-6900 GCA_964539815.1 uncultured Klebsiella sp.
AGGCACCGTCAAATCGGTGAAACTCTGCGTGGTGTCGGCTGGTACCGTGCACAACAAGGGGAGATTTTGGCTACCAGGCACCACCCGCATACAGCCGTTGGCTTCGTCGCAGTCGTCGAGTGCCAGCCATGCGGCCATACACGTCCCCGGCTGCACGCGCAGATAATACTGATCCTGGTGCAGGGCTTGCCCACGCGCACCGGGTGGTTTGAAGTAGAGCATGGTTTGTACGGCGTACGGTGATTTGTCGAGCAGGGCGGTCATAACCGTGTTGATGCGCTCGTCGATCATCCAGCGCAGACTCATGCCATCCCAACGATGCATGTGAATCATGCGTGGGTATTGTTGGAGTGGGTCGGGGGTGTGGTCGTCGCCACCCTTGATGGGGACCCCAGCGAAGTCCCCTTCGTGGGCACCTTGACGGCGCAACTCCATGAAGTGTGTGATATACTCCGCGACTTCAGTGGCACTAAAGAGTCCACGTACTACGGTGAATCCATCGCGATCGAACTGTTCACGGTAGTTGCGGAGTGCATCTGCAGAAATCATCATATCCAGGCTCCTTTGCGTGGTGATGAAAAATGGAATGCCCCCATTATACCCGATGATTCTGCATCACGTGTCATATCCGGCGTGATAAATCGACTGACGTCCATGGTTCATTCATACATCTATTGACCTGCCTACAGCGTATACAAAAAGTAGATAATCGTTGTATCGGAAAGTTGCGCAATCATGGAGAATGCACGTGCTTTGCGCCTGCAAAATCAGCGTTCATGGGATGCAGTGGTCCCCGCCCACGCCAGTCACCACCACGATGTCCCGGTATTTCTGCGGGGCGGGGGCAGTTCGCTCTTCCCCGAAGAGCGCATGTTGCTGGGTGACATACAGGGCTGTTCACTCGTCCACTTGATGTGCAACACGGGGCTCGACACCCTCAGTTTGGCCAACCATGGGGCCCGCGTCACGGGCGTCGACATCAGCACGGCGGCAGTCACCCAAGCGCGCCAATGGGCGAGTGCCAGTGGCATTGCGGCTACGTTTATTCAATCGGACGTCTACGACTACGTGGCTACCACCCACGATACATTTGACCGCGTCTATGCCTCGTACGGTACGATTTGTTGGCTCAACGACCTGCAGGCATGGGCCAACGGCATTGCGCGCATCCTTGCGCCACAGGGGCGATTTGTCCTGGTCGAGTTTCATCCTACTTCCAACATGTTTGACCCCCAGTGGCAGTTGCACCGCGCCTACCCGATGGGGGGGCGCCAGCTCACCATTGACGGGGTAGGTGATTATGTGGCAGCCTCTGCGGGTGGGCTCACCCCCACCGGATTCGCCACGGGGGTCACTGATTTCGTCAATCCCGAGCCCTGCCACCTCTTCCAGTGGGGAGTTGGGGAAGTAGTGACTGCCTTGGCACAATCCGGACTGCGTATCGCGCAACTCGATGAGTACCTCTTTTGCAACGGCGAGCGCCCCTTCCACGACATGGTTGAATTACCCGGTCGGCGCATGGTCGCCCCGGCGCATATTCCCGCAATGCCACTCCTGTATGGCGTGGTTGCCACCAAGGAGTAACACGCATGGATCGTATCGTACTCGAAGGCATGCAATTTTTTGGCTACCACGGCACACGCCCCGAAGAAACGACCCTCGGGCAGCGCTTTGATGTGGATGTGACGGTGGGAGTCGACCTGCGCGCTGCTGGCCAAGCCGACGATTTGGCGTTGGGTGTCGATTATTCGCGCTTTTTCACCATCGCCAAGGCTGTCGTCGAAGGTCCCGCCTACAAACTCACCGAAGCAGTAGCCGAAGCCATCGCTCAGCGCATCCTGGCTGATACGCCGGAAGTACAGTGGGTCCAGGTGCGTGTGGCCAAACCGTGGGTGCGCCTCGGCGACACGGTACTGCGTGGCTCTGCAGTGATTATTGAGCGGAGTCGCTGATGCGCCCGCTGGTGACGCTCGCCTACGCCCAGACGCTCGATGGGCGCATTGCGGCCGCTGATGGTACGTCGCGGTGGATTAGTGGCGAGGCATCGTTGCAACGCACGCACCAACTCCGTGCTGCCCACGATGCCATCATGGTCGGCATCGGCACCATCCTCGCCGATAATCCGCGTCTGACGGTGCGCCATGTGCCTGGCCCAGACCCTGTGCGGATTGTGGTCGACCGTAATTTGCGCACACCACTGACATCCGCTGTGATTGCCGATGGTGCAGCCACCCGTACATGGCTGGTGTGTGATGCACATGTGTCCCACGCCCACCAACACGCATTGCAGGAGTGTGGTGCCACACTCATCCCACAAGTGCCCATCGCCGACGGGAGTTTTGCCATGCTGCCGCTGTTGCACCACATCGCAACCCGCGGCATCCGCACACTCATGCTCGAAGGCGGCAGTCGCCTGATTGCCAGCATGCTCCGTGCCCGCTGTGTCGATCGTATTGCGGTCACCATTGCCCCCAAAATCCTCGGGCAGGGGATCCCCGCAATTGCTGACATCGGGATTACCACCATGGGCGCTGCCCTGCAGTTGGACGATGTGCAGGTGTCACAGTGTGGTGCCGATATTTGGCTAGAAGCGACGGTGCAGTATGCCTGATGCCACCGCTATTTGGATGCTCGCACCGCGACAGATCGCACTGCGCCCCGAAGAAATCGCCCCACTCACGCCGGATGCCGTCGCGGTGCGTACGCACGCGTCTGCCATCAGTCATGGTACCGAAATGCTCGTCTACCGTGGTCAAGTTGATGCCGCATTAGCCCTCGATTTACCCACGTTGGCAGGGAGTTTCGCCTTCCCCATCAAGTACGGCTATGCCCTCGTCGGCGAGGTGGCGGATGTAGGGCCGCAGGTCACCAGCCATCAACGCGGCGACCGCGTCTTTGTGCTCCATCCGCATCAATCGTGGTGCCATGTGCCCGCTCACAGTGCACAGCGCATCCCCGACGATGTCGATACACAGGCTGCCCTGTTTGCAGCCAACATGGAAACCGCCATCACCATCGTGCACGATCTGCGTCCGGCCCTCGGTGAAGTGGTCGTGGTGATGGGTCTGGGCATTGTCGGACTGTTGGTGAGTTGGCTACTCTCACGCATGCAGGGCATCACCGTCATTGCTGTTGACCCGCTAGAATGGCGGCGCACCGTCGCACACCAGCTCGGTATTTCTGATGCAATTCACCCCGATGCACTGCCTGCGTTCGTGGACGCAGCCACCATACAGCGTGGTGCCGATGCGGTGGTCGAGGTCAGCGGGAATCCACTGGCCCTCGATAGTGCAATCGGTATCGTCGCCATCGAGGGGCGTGTGATTGTGGCATCGTGGTACGGCACCAAAGCTGCCACACTCCAGCTAGGTACCCACTTCCACCGCAAGCGCATCCAGATCCGTGCCTCACAGGTGGGGCGACTATCGCCCGATCTACAGCCGCGGTGGGACTTTGCGCGGCGCATGCACACCGTCTGGCAACAGTTACGCATTCTGCCGTATCCGCAATTGATTAGTCATTCATTCGCATTCCACGATGCGGCTACTGCCTACACCACGGTGGATGCCGGCGGAGCAGGTGTGGTTCAGGTCGTGTTGCATTACTAGCCCAAAGGAGGAGTCATGTACGAAGTTGGTGTCGTTGGACAATTTGAGGCGGCGCATCGCCTGGTCGGTGATTTTGGTCCCGCACAGCGTATGCACGGCCACACCTATCGTGTCGAAGTGGTGGTGCGTGGCCCTCAGCTCGCTGCTGATGGCACGCTGGTCGATATCAGCATCGTCCAGGGTGCACTGCGTCAACTTCTTGACACCTTTCACTATCAGAATCTCGACGACGTGCCGCTTTTTCATGGCAAAAACAGCACGGCCGAGGTTGTTGCAACGGTGATTTGTGATGCCATCATGCCGGTACTGGCAGGACGTGGCTTGAGTGATATCCGCGTCGCCGTTTGGGAATCAGGGCAGGCCTGGGCTGCCATTCAGCGGGGATTGACTTCATGAAGGTGGCGATGATTACAGTGGGTAACCCACAGCGCCGCACGGGTGGCTACCTCTACCACAAACAGGTCTATGCCATTTTGATGCGCATGGGCTTGCGCATCCACGAAATCGTCGTTTCTGCGGCCAATGACGCGGCACAACGCGACGCACAATTCCCAGCCAACATTACGGGATACGATATCGTGATGGTCGACATGCTGGCCCGGATTGCCGTCGCCCCACATGTAGCACACTGGGCCACGCAGACCACCATTATTGCCATGGTGCACGAGTTACCATCGTTGGCGAGTGGTGGCTACAATACGCCAGAACAGATACTCTTGACTGCCGCTCAACTGTGTATCGTTGTCAGCGAAGCTGGTGCCGCACAGCTGATTGCACGGGGTGTCCCCGCGACCCGCATCGTCATGGCCAAGCCAGGCTGCGATCGCCTAGGCATTCCCCGTATTCCACGCACCATTCGCAACCCAGCGGTTATGTGTGTGGCACAGTGGATTCCACGCAAAGGCATTGATGCGCTTTTACGGGCCTGGATGCACATCGGCAGACGTGATGTGCCGTTGCACTTGTACGGCGAAACCGATGCCGATATCGCATATGCTGTGCCCTGCTGGCAACAGGTGACCGCACTGCAGGCCGCTGGGTACGCCGTGACAGTGCATGGCAGTGTCAGCGATAGCGCCTTGCGCTCCGCCTATGCCACGGCCCGCGTCTTTGTGTTGCCGTCACGCTTCGAAGGATATGGGATGGCCTTTGCCGAAGCAATTTGGGCAGGCCTCCCCGTAGTGGGGTATGCGATTCCGTCAGCGTTGGGGATTGTGGCAGATGCAGGAACGCTAGTGCCTGTTGATGACGAAGTCACTCTGGCACAGGCACTCATTCCGTATTGCGATGATGAAACCTACGCGGTACGCCACCGTAGCGCCCTACACAGTGCACGTGCTCGTCTACCGCGCTGGCAGGATACTGCCTTTGCATGGCTCGTCGCACTCCAGCATGCATCGCACGCTGACTCCATTCCCGCACCATTTGGTCATATCGGTGACTAGTCGCCGAGTAGATGCCCCATGCGGATTTTTTTGGTTTGTAGGTAATCGTGGTTGACGGCGTTGGCCGCAATCTGAATGGACTCGCGGCTGACCACATGCACGCCATGCGTGGTTAGTGCCGCAATTTTGCTCGGGTTGTTGGTCAGCAACCGTACCTGTGTGACTCCCAGCCACTCCAGCATGCCAAGCGCCAGCGTGTAATCACGCATGTCGTCTGGAAGACCGAGGGCGCGATTGGCATCCACAGTGTCGAGTCCGGTCTCTTGTAGGGCATAGGCTTTGATCTTGTTGACGAGCCCGATACCGCGTCCTTCTTGACGCAGGTAGAGGAGTACGCCACAGCCATCGCTCTGAATGCGGTGCATGGCAGCATCGAGTTGCTCGCCGCAGTCACATTTCTGTGAGCCAAACACATCCCCGGTCAAGCATTCGGAATGTAAGCGCAACAACGGTGTCTGATGCCGAACATCACCACACCACAACGCCACGTTGTCGTGCGCGAATACGGCCATATGAAAGATTCCATAACGGGTTGGAAGCTGTGTTTGTGCAAGTGGTTGGATATGTGTCATAGTACGAAACCTTAATCCGCAACGTTTTCATTTCATCTTTACCTACGTATACCTGACACGTCTGGATGTACTGCCCCGTTCCTAGCGCATTGTGTACGGTCCGGTGCAGTCTTCAGGGCGATACTGTCGCCACATACAAAACACATGTGGTCGACATAATCATACGAATCGGTGTACGTTCTTTCTTTGGTTCTTTGGCATAACTAATGGTAATCAAATCTTCATGTATCATGTTGTCATTATTTTTGGTGAAAAATAGCTGGATTTGCACGTTGTTGCGGCGGTCAGTGATTGTCGTGTTCGTCATCGTAGCGGTGTGTTGCTGCGCATAAAATGTCTCGATGATGCGTGTGATTTGGGCCAACGTCGTGGCGCTAGCGACATGCTGCGGGTCGAGTTGCTGCGGGCATACCACCACCTCGAGTTGTGCGACCCGCTGCGCAAGTGTGACATTCTCTGCCGTTGTCTGTGCAAGTTGATCGCGTGTGTACGTCAGCAGTTGTGTGTGCACCGTGATGCGCTGTTGCAGGTCGCGCTCATGTGTGGCGTTTGTCACCAGCGCTTGTTTGAGGGCAATAATCTGTGCATTCAACTGCCGATTGGTCTGCTCAAAGGTGTACAGGTAATACCCGAATCCCAGATTGCCTGCCAGACTAATCAGCAGGATGTAACTTACAATTCCCGCATAGAGACGCATCGTTTTCGCCTTTGCTGTCACAATTATTTTTATATTTCTCTCAATAATACAGTATTACGTAATTAAATACAAGTGTTTGGTACGATTTCACAGTACTGCCGTCGATCAGCGCGTGACCGACGGCAGGAGATGCTGCGAGGATGATTCGGTGGACTAGAGCGGGACTGCCCCACTCGCCGCATCGAGCGCTTTGAGCATGATTTCGGTGGGTTGGGCGCCCGATACGGCGAATTTTTGGTTGAAGATGAAAAAGGGTACCCCGCTGATGTTGATGCGCTAGTACTTGATTAACTTAAGGTGTAGATACATAGAATATGCATCCTGTAGACATGACGATTCTTACACTATCATTTTCCAATTTATAACCACTATCATCTTTAAATAATGAATATGTTACGGTGAGTGAATCCTTGTAATTTTTATTATCTTCTTTTTGTGTATAGTATAAATCCATTTGAAAATCGTTTTTATTTGAGTATAATTCACCCGAATATTTTACATCATTAATTATTGTACCTAATGTATCTTCATAAAATGTTTGAATTACTCGACTTACTTGATTACGGGTGACTTTTCCT
>CAZIKU010000104.1:0-6826 GCA_964539815.1 uncultured Klebsiella sp.
AGCGAGAGTGAGTGAGTGAGAGAGAAGGAGAGTGAGTGAGTGAGTGAGAGAGAGGGAGAGAGAGAGGCCAAGCAAAGCACCTCAGCCTGGCCACAACTTCTTGGTATTATGAGGCCTCAGCATGTGGTTGAGTGACTCTCGCTCTTCTTTTTTTGTGCACAGCGAAAAGGAAGCGGCGCGCGCCAAGGCCATCAGCGTGAAGCTAAGCGTCATCAGATTGGTGAAGTCACCACTCAAAAACGTGATGACTCCGTATGCGCCAAAGGCCACCGCCAAATTCCAGCCTGCAAGTCCATCAAGACCATCGGTCAAATTGACAGCGTTGCTGGTGGCCACAATGATAAAGGCGGCAATCGGAAAAAACCACATGCCGATGTCGTAGCTGCCCAGGAAGGGAATGCGCACCAATCCCGAATTCGCTAATCCGTAGGGACTAGGTAAATACAAGACCAGACTAATCACCAACGCCAGACCGATTTGCAAGGCCAACTTGCGCCCTTCGGTGAAGCCGTGCGTGCCTGCGGCGGTCCCCGTCAGCGACAAATAGTCATCGGCGGCACCCATGATGGCAAAAAAGACCATCGTTGCCAGCGGCAACAGCATGGACCAGCGATCGATGAGGTTGAACGCCATCGTCAACACCACAACTGGCGCAATAATCATCATGCCGCCCATGGTCAGCGTGCCCGTTTTGATGTAGTGTGACACGGGGCCTTCTTGGCGCACACGTTTGCCGATGCGATAATGCTGGAGCACTTTGAGCCAGTAGCGCCCAAAGATGAGTGTCACGACAAAGGCTCCAGCCGCGAGCAATAATGCGCGCGACATATCATTGACCAGCATAGTACGGAGTGTTTCTTGCACCGTCGTCCCCTTTTCGATGGTGAATCGCATGCCCGGCTGTCTCCATCCGTGAGTTGCCGCACGGTTCCCGCGGAGCGCAGCCAGCGCGTCCTGTCGTTATGTCCACAATGCCAACGATACCGCAAGCAAGGCACTCGCCATATTGATGACCACAAAGCGTTGCGTGATTTGTGGGTTACTCCACCCATTAAAGCGCAAATGGTGGTGTAACGGCGCCATTTTGAAGAGCCGCACACCCTCGCCCGTACGCATTCGCGTATATTTAAAATATACCACCTGAATGAATGATGAGCATCCTTCAATCACAAAGATAATCCCCACAATCGGCAGAAGTAGCCATTGTTGTGATTGCAGTGCAATAATTGCCAGCACGCCACCCAGCGCCATCGAGCCCAAGTCACCCATGATGACCGGTGCCGGGTGCGCGTTGTACCACAAGTAGCCAGCACATGCCCCCACCAATGTCATACACAACGCCATCAGATTGGTAAATTGTCCGTTGATAAAGGCAATCACGCCAAAGGTAAAAAAGGCGATGAGCAACGTCCACCCCGACAACCCGTCGACACCATCTGTGATGTTGACTGCATTGACGGTCGTCCATATCACCGCCGCGGCCAGGGGAATAAACCACCAACCGAAGTCGACGCGCCCGAGAAAGGGAATCCATGAGACACCACCGTGTTGCAGTCCATACGGCGCTGGCCAGTACAAAATCGCACTAGCCACGATTGCAATCACCCATTGGGCGATGGCTTTTTGGCGTTCGGTGAGACCATAATTGCTCGATGGCACGATTTCGAGTGAATAGTAGTCGTCGATACACCCGAGCACGGCATAACTCAGCATCACACCAAGCGGTAAGAGCATCGACCAGCGATCGATGAGATTGAAGACCACAGTCAAAATCACCACCGGGATGACGATCATCACGCCCCCCATGGTGAGTTGCCCCATCCCAGCGCGTGGATCATGCCCTTCGGTGCGCACCCGTTTACGGATGTTGCGGTTGCGTAGCCACTTGATGCACCAACGGCCGCTAATCAGCACGATGATGGCAGCAGCGGTTGCGAGCAACAGTCCGCGATCAATATTCTGGATGAGCAAGGCGCGCAGAGTATCTTGCATGCGCAAAGAGCTCCTTTAGTGTGATTCCGGACAACAGGCGGTCACAATGCGCTCCATTTCCATGGCGCGCGACCCTTTCACCAACACGCAATCCCCAGACTGCAACACGGACTGTACGAGCGGAATAGCCGCCATGGTATCAACGGCTTCGTGGATAGCCTGCATCCCTGCGGTCCGTGCCCCTTGGGCGATCCATGCCCCACGAGTCCCCACTGCCACCAGCACATCAGCGGATTGTGCAGCTAGGCGCCCCACGTCGTGGTGGGCCGCGACTTCGATGTGTCCGAGTTCGCGCATGTCGCCCAGCACGGCGACACGCCGTGCCGGCACGGTGGCCAATAATTCCAAGGCGGCCTGCATCGACGTCGGTGCTGCATTGTACGTGTCATCGATGACCTGGGTACCCAACATGCCAGGGCGCACCACAAAGCGCAGTTGGGCGATGTCATGTGTAATGGCATGCTTCATACGAGCCCATGGCACCCCTGCAATCACCCCTACCGCAATTCCTGCGAGCAAATTACGCACCTGGTGGATGCCAGGTGCATGCAATGTGACTTCGTCGTGAATGCCGGGTGCGGTAACCACAAACGTCGTGCCATGAATTCCGTGCGTGCGGATTGCACTAGCGCGCACATCCGCATCCGGGTGCAGACCATAACTCATCACACGAGCCGCAGTCAGATGGCGCATGCCGTAGACACGGTCATCGTCGCGGTTGAGCACTGCGACGCCGTGTGCGGGAAGTGCCTCAACGAGTTCGGCTTTGGCAGCAGTAATCGCCTCGATGCTCCCCATGCGTTCGAGGTGCGATGGACCCACCGCAGTCACAACACCGATATTGGGTCGCGCTATGTCAGCGAGCAAGGCAATTTCACCTGCAGAATACATGCCCATTTCAAAGACGGCTGCCTGGTGGTGTGCGGTCAACTCGAGTGCCACTAGTGGCAGCGTCGACTCACTATTATAACTGCGTGGTGATTTGAGTGTGGGGATGTGCGCATTCAGCAACGCACCGACAACTTCTTTGGTTGACGTTTTGCCGACACTGCCCGTAATCCCCACCACCCATGTCGGCGCAAGGCGGGCACGATGCCAGCGCGCCAGTTGCTGCACGGCCTGGAGTGGATGTGGCACCGCAATCAGGAGTGGTCCCAACCAGTGTGCAGGCACAAGCCCACCTGGCTCGACCATCGTCCAGCCGTGGGTATCGGCGAGTTGGCGGCCTTTGGCGGGCTCGACCAACGCACAGGTGACGCCGGCTGTTGCCACTGCAGACAGGAAGGTGTGGCCATCGACACGTTCGCCGACCAATGCCACAAACAGCCCACCCGGCGTCACCAGACGCGAATCGATAGCGACCGATGTGATGGGGCGTTGTGCATCAGCAGGATGCGCAAATGCGGTATCGTGTATGTGTGGTGGTGCTTGCACACCGCGCAGGACATCGCACAGGAGTATCATCTACCCTCCACCCACAACTCCAGGGCGCTGGTTTTCACCGACCAACGAATTATCCGGGGCAATACGGTCATAGCGCATCAATTCCACCATGATGCGACGGTAGACGGGCAAGGCCGTACGCACGCCCCACTGGTCATCTTGCGGCTGATCAATTTTGACAAGTACGGCATAGCGCGGCACATCGAGTGGTGCCATGCCCACCACAGAACCGATGGTCTGGTTGGTATAGCCACCATACCCATCAGGAATCGACGATGTCCCTGTTTTGGCACCCACGCGGAATCCAGGGACAAGCCAGTTGGTGTCTGGTTGCGTGGTATTCACGTAGTGATTGGCCGACTTCATCAACATCTGACGCACGCGATAGGCCACATCGGCGTCGATGGGACGCCCTTGTTCGCGCGGTTGTGTATCGGTGCACACATCCTTGACGCAACGTGATTTGACGATGTAGGGACGCATCATCACGCCGTTGTTGGCGACGGTAGCCGCCATGCGCACAATTTGCAGCGGAGTGACGGCAATACCCTGACCAAATGAGTTGGTGTCGAGGTTGATGGGCGTGTAGCCGGCAGTGCCAGGGCGCCAGTAAATACCAGGGGTCTCGCCGGGGAGTTCGATGCCAGTCGCTTTACCGAAGCCGAAGGCGTCGACGGTGCGATAAAAGACAGATTCACTCATCATTTCGGCAAAGAGCAAGGCACCAATGTTACTCGAGTAGTAGAGCACATCTGCCGGTTGGACTGACCCATGACCGTTGTAGTCGTAGTTGGCCAACGTGTAGTCGTAGCGCTGGATGACGCCGTTGTCGATGACTTCGGTGTTTTCATCGAAGGCATTCGCTTGCAGTCCTGCAGCAACGGTGACGATTTTGAAGGTCGAACCAGGCTCGTAGACTCCACCGATAGCCGGGTTGTTGTTGTAGACACTCGGTTCCGATTTGGCATAGTCGTTGGGGTCAAACCAGGGGAAGCTGGCCATTGCCAACACCGCACCTGTCTTGACGTCCATGACGATGGCCGTCCCACCCGATGCACCATGCTGTTCGACGGCTTGTCCCAATTCCTGCTCGACCATGTGTTGAATGTACGAGTCGATGGTGAGTGTGACTTCGTTGCCGTCCACCGGCGCGACGCGTGAATACGGACGCGACCAGATCGGGTTGTTGTTGATATCGACTTCGGCGGTGATGACGCCATCCGTCCCACGCAGAAAATTATCGAAACTCGATTCGACACCCGCAATACCGATGCCGTTGAAATTGGTTGAACCAATCACGTGTGGTGCGAATTTGCCTTGTGGATAAAAACGGCGCGGCTCGTAGACCAGATGCAGACTCGGTTCCTCGAGAATGCGGATTTTGTCGGCGACTTCTGGCTTGAGCCAACGGGCCACTGGCGCCCAATCCAGGCTGGTATCGATTAATTTGGCCAATACCTGCTCGGTAGGCACATTCAAAATCGCACCGAGTGTGACAGCCAAGCGGGCTGCTTCACTCGGTGGGACCGCTTTGGGAGCTACATACAGACTCTCGCGCTCGACGTCGACGGCCAGCAAGTTGCCATGCCGATCACGGATAGCACCGCGACTGGCCGCCACCGTAATCGTCTGATTGATTTCGGCACTGGCACGCTTGGCGTATCCCGCCCGGTCGAGCACCTGTACATCGGCTAATTGCACCGTAATCCGCGCCAACAATGCCAAGGCAATAATAAAGGCTGCACCAAGTCGCCACGGATGCAACACAATCGAACGCGGTGTGTCGCTTGTACGCACGCCGCGTCCTGCTACCGGCTTGTCATCGTGGGCGTCCATCATGGCGTAACCATGCTTTCTACGCGCATCTGTCCCTGATCGTTTTTCAATATCATGTATTGGATGGGGACATCCTGATTGGGAATCATGTTGGTTTCTTTGGCGTATGCTTCAATGCGTTGCATCGACTGCGCATCTGCAATCTGCAACATCATGGCCTTTTGTTCGCGCTCGAGTTGGATACGCTCTTGCAAGAGTACATCGATTTGGTGACCAGTCTGTGCCACACGCACCGTCTGTGCCACTGTGACAATCCCCATTAATGCCAGCAACAACGCCAAGGCAATGTAGGTACGACTCTCGTCGAGGCGGACGTAACGCCCCAATTCCAAACGCCGCAGGCGCGCTTGTTGTAGTGGAAATAACTGCCGTAATGGGATAGCCATACGTCACCTCGTATTGATTATTTTGTCGTACGATTATATGTAGTATAACACATTATGCAACACCGATTCGCTCAATCACCCGCAACTTGGCACTGCGACTCCGTGGGTTTTGTTGGAGTTCGCCTGGCTGTGCTTCGAGTGGTTTGGGGGTCAATACACGAAAGTGTTGGCGATCCGTCGCAAGCATTGCTGTCCGAAAGGCCACCTTGACGATACGGTCTTCGAGTGAATGAAAGCTGATGATTGCCAAGCGACCACCCACTGCCAACAGCGCCAACGCCGTGGGGATTACCGTTTCGAGTACGCGTAATTCCTGATTCACGGCAATCCGCAAGGCTTGAAACGTGCGCGTTGCGGGGTGTATTTTGCCATGCCGCCCGCCCATGGCGCGGGTCACCACCTGTGCCAACTCACTCGTGCGCGTCAACGGACTGCGTTTGCGTGCATCCACAATAAACCGAGCAATGCGCCGCGATGCGTGTTCTTCGCCGTAGGCGAAAATAACATCGGCCAGCGCCCGTTCATCGAGGGTATTGACCAAATCAGCAGCCGTGGTATCACCATCGGGATCGAGACGCATATCAAGGGGAGCATCGTGTTGAAACGAAAAGCCACGCTCCGGCGTGTCAAGCTGGTGCGACGATACACCGAGGTCGAGGATGATACCATCCACCCACTCCCACCCCAGCTGCGCCGCATAGGTGGCCATCGCCGCATAGTTGCCCCGTACCAGATGGACGCGCTCACCAAATGCACTAAGTCGCTGGTGTGCTGCGGCTAATGCCGCCGGATCCAGGTCGATGCCGAGGAGTTCGCTTTGTGGCGTGCTGGCAGCCAAAATGGCGGCCGCATGCCCAGCCCCACCCAACGTGCCGTCGACGAAGCGCCGTCCCGCAGTCGCCGTCATGGCTGCAATGATTTCGGCAGGAAGTACCGATATATGCCGAAACTCGTTGGTCATCGTTAGTACTTCAAACTGGTCAACTGCGCCACGAGTTGATCGGTCTCTTCGTCCATGGCAGCTACCGTCTCGCGCCAGCGCTCTGGCGACCAGATTTCGAAGTACTTGTTGACCCCGACCACCACGACTTCGTCCCCCGTGATACTGGCATAATCGCGCAACGTCTGTGGCAACAGAATCCGCCCCTGTTTGTCGAGGGTGTACTCGG
>CAZIKU010000105.1:0-6802 GCA_964539815.1 uncultured Klebsiella sp.
ACTATCGTGACGAAACCGAGACACCAGTACCGCAAAATGCCCGCCTGCGCAAGAACGTCAACGACGGTGGTCGCGTCGTGGCTGGTCAGCTGGTCACTGAAGGTTCTGCCAATCCTCAGGAATTGCTCGAAATCCAGGGTCGCGACGCCTTGCAGACCTACATGCTCAAAGAAGCACAGATGGTGTATCGCCCCCAAGGTGTGTATGTCAACGACAAACACCTCGAGGTCATCATCCGCCAGATGTTGCGGCGCGTGCGCATCAACGAAGCCGGTGATACGCACTACCTGCCCGGCGAGCGTGTGGATATCGGGGAATTTGCCCGTGTCAATGCCGAAGTATGGGCACAGGGTGGGATTCCTGCCACCGCTTCGTCGCTCTTGCTCGGTATCACACGCGCCTCACTCGAAACGGACAGCTTCTTGTCAGCCGCATCGTTCCAAGAAACAACCCGCGTCCTGACCGAAGCCGCCATCACCGGCAAGAAAGACTATCTGCGCGGTCTCAAGGAAAACGTGGTTATCGGCAAACTCATCCCAGCCGGGACGGGTGTCGAAGCACGGCGCCAAATCGCCGATGCCCGCCGTGCCGCCCAACTCGCCGCCCAACAGGGTGGTACCGGGGACGTCGAAGACAAGCGCGAAGTATCATCCGCAGTGTTGGTCGATGAGTCTGCCGCTGCCTTGCAACGCGAGAAAGACGCATCCAACACCCGCGAACAAGTATCGTCACGCCAGGCCGTCGCCAGCGAAGAAGATCTGCTCGCCCTCGAATTGCTCCGCAATTTGCAGGCCGACAAAAATCTCCCTGGTTTGCCTGACGACGAAAACGAGTAGTCGCACCGCGCTCCATGCAACAAGCCCCCGCACGCGATTGCGTGCGGGGGCTTGTCTATGAACGTACGTGGGTGCTACGACACGTATTGCTTGACGACTGCCGCGAATTGATCGATACGATGCTGCTCGTAGGCGACACGGGGCACATAACCGATGATGTAGTCAGCACCAACGGCCAACAGTGATTCAATCTTGGCAGCAACGACATCTGCCGTGCCAACCACCGCATTCTTTTTATACTCTTCGAGTGGAGTGACATTGCCGTTATACGCCGTACGCACCTTGAGCGTGGCTTTTTCGGCATCTTCCCCGGCCTCAAGCATAAAGACGTTGATGTTGGTGCTCTTGGTGATGCTGGCATAATCACGCCCCAGGGTATCACAGTGTTCCTTGAGAATAGCCAGTTTCTGTGCGACCACTTCGGGATTGCCACCACCGACATTACACGCCTGCGCATATTTGGCCACTAGCTTGAGTGTAACCTTTTCTCCACCACCACCCAACCACAGCGGGATGTGCGGTGTCTGGACACCCCGTGGCTCGTTGATTGGGCCATTTATCGTGTAGTGCTTGCCGGCAAAGGTTGGTTTGTCTTCCGTCCACATTTTGACGATTATTTCCACTGCTTCACGGAATGCGCGCATGCGTTCGGGAATATCGGGGAAGCCGTAGCCGTAGGCACGCCACTCGTGCTCGTACCACCCAGCACCCAGCCCGCACAACAACCGTCCTGCGCTCATCACATCAATGGTCGAGGCGATTTTCGCCAACAACGCGGGATTGCGATAGCCGTTACAGGTGACCATTTGACCGATTTTGATGGTGCGTGTATCACGGGCGAGTCCTGCCGTAATCGACCAACATTCAAATGTCGTCTCGATTTCGGGCGTGGGGACTGTATGAAAATGGTCATACACCCAGATTGAATCAAACACTGTGGCCGCTTCGGCACGACGCGCAACCGCCGTCATCGCTTCGTACTGCGCCATGGGGTTATCGATTTCAACCAAATCGAGCCGCCAGCCTTGTGGCACAAACACACCAAACTTGACACTCATGGGACTTGCTCCTTTCTGTGAGTCTTCCTATCATCGCACATTTTCGCGAAACTGTGCACACATCATTCAGGACACACAAAAATCCCTCGCAGCGGTGTTACCACTGCGAGGGATGTATTCTTGCCGCGCATTACGACAGCGTGATGTCGCAGGCACCAGCCACACAGGCCAATTCCTGTGCCGCATTGGTCAGGTCGCTCTCTTCGTAGCGCCACACCTTGCTGAAGTCGATTTCGGGGAATTCAGCGGCGAGGCGCTCGTATTCTTCCTTGTCGATCTCCACATACGGCATCTGGGCGTAGTTGGCATCGTAGCTGGGCAAGAAGGCCATACCGCCAACCTGCTCGCGATGTTCCCACACCCACTTCATCACATCGAGCACTTCTTCGGGCTTGTAGGTAATGGTCACTGACGGGTTATGTTCCGTCCAGAAGAGTTTGTTCTGCAACCAGAATTCACACTGCTGGATGGCACTCACGTCGCCACGGGTGATGGCACCGTCGGGTGACTTCATCGGGAAGTGCACAACCCACGTGGTCGCGTTGTCGACTGTCTGGCCATTCTCGGGATCCATGGGGACGCCCGCATCACGCAACACCTTGAAGATAGGTGAGTGCACCGACACGCGCACATTGCGGACATAGTAAGGGGCCCAGCGTGGGTGCAAGCCACTGGCACAATTCAGAAGCTGCGACGAATTACCGCTGGGTTTGACACAGGTAATCGACGCCGACTGATTGATGCCCAACGCCTTGGCAGTGGCGCGATTGACGTCGATGGAAATCTCGCGCAGCTGGCGCTTGAACTGCGGATCTTGGGCGGCCTTGCTGTCCATCTGACCAGTGATATCGACACCGAGCAAGCGCTCTTCTTCGCAGTTCTGCTTCCACATGGGGCGCAAACCGGGGAAGAAGGTTGCCATGGACTGGATGCTGCCGATAATGGTAGCAACTTCGACCTTTTCACGCAGTGATTCAAAGGTATCGTCGGCACGGGCCACCGCAGCCGTCAAATTACAGAACTGCCACGGGCGCAGGTTGATTTCGCCACACGGATTGGTGCCGAATTCAGCATCTTTGCGGCGGGCTGGCTTCATCACGTTGGCGCCCTCACGATTGAAGATACCGGGCTCACCACGACCGGAGTCGACCATTTCCATGAACTGATGGATGAACGACTGTTGCGTCAAGCCACCTACCGGCCATACTGCCGAGTTGTTGGCGTTCCAGCGATGGCTGTTTTCGCGCTCGAAGTCGCCACTCTTGGCCTGGAGCATTTCGGCATCATCCGGGTCAAACAGTGCAATCATGGCCGTGCGGCGCACGCCACCTGACACGGCAGCCGTGCCGACCACACACATCATGTCGTGCGCGTCGATGGGGCGCAGGAACGAACCCTGGCGTGACAAAATCTTGCGGCGCATATAGTCAAAGGTGCGGCGTAGTGGCTCGGGGCCAGAGGCACGACCACCCTTGATGCGCAATGGCGCACCAGCGGCACGCAACAACGACAAGTCGAAGCGCACATCACCACCATCCCACCAGGTCTGCAAGCCAAAGCGCATTGCTTCAGCCCAGCCCTCAGCGGAGTCCTCGACCACGTAGTGGACGGGGGCAGCACCGGTCTGGCGCTTGATCCGTGGGAAGTTCTCGACGTACTTGCTTTCGACAGAGTAGCCGACGCCACAACCGGCCATCGAGATAATCAACGCTTCAACAAATGAATCGATGCTCTCAACTGGCTGGTAGCTACAGTTGTAAATGGCGATGTTGTTGCGCTGTGCGGCCGGACCAGCCATGGCCAACAAGCGCATTGACGGCATAGCGCGCATTTCCAAAATCGCGGTACGCACCCGCTCGTACGTCTCACGGGGCAACCGATCTCCAGCCAAGCTGTGCAGGTAGTCTACCGAGCGATCAACCGTCTCGATCCATGTCTCGCGACGCCCAAGCTCGTAGTTGAAGCGTGAGTATTTATCGAAAAACTGAAACTTCTGCAACGGTGTGGGGAAGTATTTGTCTGATGCGGCAAAGGCCGTGCGCACATCTTCGGGAATAGGGCGACGCTCGCGCTCTTTGGCACGCTCGGCACGGTACAAAATGTAGCGCTTGGCTGCTTCGAATTCGCCTGCAGCCTGCAATACCATTTCGACGATATCTTGGACTTCTTCGACGCTTGGGACACCACGTGTCGCCTTGGCCGCCACAATGTTTACCACACGGCGCGTCAACTCGCGTACCGATGTGCTCGGCTCACGGCCAAAGCTCTGAAAGCACCGCAGAATCGCATTGTGAATGCGCTCGGGATCAAACTCTACAGTGCTGCCATTGCGCTTGACAATCGTAGCTGGCGCCTGTACTGCATCATCGTGATACGACGATGACGACCCACTTACCGATATCGTCTCCTCCAGAGTCATGACCTACCTCCATACCTTCCGTTACAGTTGCTTATTCGCTTGCTAACATGCCCTCACATTGGTGCGTATCTAGTGGTAAACATTCCTGATTACTACATAACGTAGCAGGTTCACAACGGTTCACTTTTTACAAGCGATTCAGGCGCTACACAACATATAGTAGTGTGTGTTGGGAAATATCACTAAATAACGTAGATGTATGCTAACACAAGACGAAGCGGGTGTCAAGCACAAATTACAAGAAAATTACAATCACATGATATACCGCGTATTCGCATGAGAAAATGTGCAGTGTTTTTGGATAAAATTAGCATATATGTGCGCATCAAGTCATGAGCAAATTTCGACATAAATATCAGTAAAATCCGCATTAAATATGCGTGAAAGATATTTCACAAAAAAACACAAAAATTGAAACACCACAAGCGAAATCAGGGGCAAAATTCATTGACAAGCGTATATCGTTACGGTACCATCATTGTTACGAATACCAAAGTTCTACTAGTGTGCTAGTGAGTCGTGGTATGAGTGTGTACCAGATTATTTTGAAGGAGAAGACCGTGTTGAAGCAGCAGATGTTGCGCCGAATGGCGATGCTCTTCATTGTCGCCGTCGTTGTTCCGTTGATGGCCGCATGTGGTGGCAGTGCCCCCGCAGCCGAGCCCATTAAGGAGACGGTGATTGTGAAGGAGACCGTCGCACCAGTCGTGGAGACTGTGGTTGTCAAAGAGGAAGTGCCCACGGACACTTCATTTACGACACCACACCCAATCCTTGGTGACGTACGTGTACGCCAGGCAATTGCCTACTGTGTGAATCGTCCTGAATTGATCAAGTCGGTATACCCGTTCTTGACAGAAGAGCAGCAGCAGAACTTGCTGATGGACACCTTCTTGCCCAAGAATCACTGGGCTGCAGCCAAGGATGTCACGACATACGCGTTTGACCCTGAAAAGGGCAAAGCCTTGTTGAAGGAAGCCGGTTGGGAAGATGGTGCCAATGTCGAGACGGGCGCTCCGCTCTTCTTGAAGTTCACCACCACCAACGCTGGTTTCCGTCAGACATGGGCAACCGTGCTTGAGCAACAGCTCAAGGACAACTGTGGTATCACCATTTCACGCACACATGCACCAGGTGCATGGTGGTTCGGTGACACCACCGGTTTGTCGCGCCGCGACTTCGAGTTGGGTGCCTTTGCATGGGTTGGCCAAGCCGATCCAGGCGGCATCTCGCTCTACGCCTGTAACCAGATTCCGTTGCCCAGCAACAACTGGGAAGGCCAGAACTACATGGGGTGGTGTAACGAAGCCGCCAGCAAGGCCATCGTCGCCGCCAACAACACGCTCGACAAGAACGAGCGCATTGCGCAGTACGCCATCGTCCAGCAGGAATTTGCCAAGGACATGGTGAGCTTGCCGTTGTTCAACCGCACCGAAGCCGCCGCTGCGAATGCCAAGTTGACCAACTTCAACCCCAACCCGACCGAGTACTACACGTACAACATCGAGGAATGGGAATTGCCGGGTAAGGACAGCATCGTCCTCGGCTTCACACAAGAGCCCGCCTCACTCTTCACGTTGGTTGAGAGTGCTGCAGTGGCCACCACCGCCGCTGGTTTGATGAGCGCCCGCATGGTCACCAGCCTCGACTACGACTACCAGGCTGTTGGGTACACCAAGTTGCCATCAATTGGTGACGGTGCCACCAACGTGGATGTCGAAGTCAAAGAGGGTGACATGGTATGGAGCTCAGCAGGCGAGGCTGTTGCGCTGGCCAAGGATGTCGAAGTCATGGATGCCACCGGCGCCACCGTGGTGTGGGACGGCAGCAGCCCACTTACCCTCAAGCAATTGAGTGTGACCTTTGAGACCAAGGCCGGTATGAAGTGGCAAGATGGTTCACCCATCACCAAGGCTGACTACGAGCTCGGCTACAAGATTAGCTGTGACAAGGAATCAGGCGCCACCTCGTTCACCTTCTGTGATTCGGTGCAGACCTTCACACAGGAAAGCGACACCAAGCAGACCATCGTCTTCTTGCCTGGCGTGCAGTGGCCCACCTTCTACACCGGTGGCTTTGGTGCATACCCGTCCAAGCAGCCCATCGAGTCAGATGGACCCTACAAGGGTAAGACGCTCGGTGAAGTGCCAGCCAAGGACTGGGCGACCCTCCCCGAAGTTGCTGAAATGCCCTGGAGCACTGGCCCCTACAAGATTGTGTCATGGGAAAAAGGCGTCAAGATGGTGTTCGAGGCCAACGAGAACTACTACGGCACCGCCCCCAAGATCAAGAAGGTCACCATCCAGTTCTTCGAAGACACCAACCAGGCCGTTGCGCAGTTGTTGACGGGTAATGTGGACGTGCTCGGTACCGAAACCCTCGGTGCCGGTGCTGAAGTCCAGACCGTCGTCGATGCTGCTGCCAAGGGCAAGGTACAGGTCAAGACCATTGCCAGCCCCACCTGGGAGCACATGGACTTCAACCTGTTC
>CAZIKU010000106.1:0-6777 GCA_964539815.1 uncultured Klebsiella sp.
CGTCGTGGAGCCAGGCAGGGAGTTGTGGGGCACCATCGTCGTAGACGCTGGCTGGACCACCCGACAGCACAATACCACGTACATTGTGGGCAAAGACCTGGCTTGGGGGCGCATCGTGCGGGATGAGTTCGGAATAAACGCCGATTTCGCGTAGGCGGCGCACGATGAGCTGTGCGGTTTGCGAGCCGAAATCAAGTACGGGAATGCATTCAGTCATGGTAATATGTCCATACACCTGCATAATTCCGCGCCGGATGGCAAGCCATACGACCGGTCACTGTTGTTCTTTGAATTATAGCACGGGGGCGCGATGGAACTCTACTTGTTGCGACATGCTATCGCCGAAGAACGCAGTGCTTCGGGAATTGATGCCCAACGCGTGCTCACAGCTGCAGGCATTTCGCAGATTACTATCACGGCGCAAGCCATGCGTGCGTTGAATATCCAGATCAACACCATTGCAACCAGTCCGTTTTATCGTGCCCGACAAACGGCCGATATCATCGCACATAGTTATCAACTCCCCCCTGTGGTCGACGAACGCCTTGCCCCGGGACTCGACATCAATGTCATCAACCATATCGTGCAGCAGATTCCCACACACAACATCATAATTGTGGGTCACGAACCCGACCTCAGTTGGCTGGTGTGGTCACTGGCAGGGCAACGTATCACCATGCCACGGGCTGGTTTGGTGCGCCTCGATCGGACTGCACAAGGGTGGAATTTCGTGTATGAGTTGACGCCACAAGCCCAAGCCGCCCTTGCCAAATATTCGTGATTCCTACGCCGTAGCACGGCGTAGGAATCAGGGTGAGATGGATTATGACGAGGATGATGCTTAGGGCAACCACTCGATGGGTGACTGTTGGTCAACGGCACCGACTAGTTTTTTGCTCGGTTGTTGATCGCGCGGCCATATCCAGATATCCCCGGGTTGATCGGCCCGCCCGTATTCTTCGTTGGGGGGGATGCCCGGCGACCATTCAGGGGGCAGTATGACGACGAGTCCCTGACCATCGGGTTGCCAGGCAAACAACTGCGCCCGTGCCAGGCTTTCCCCGACAGGGGTCCCCGTTGCCGTGAATGTGCCATCGGGCAGAAAGATGTCGCGCGTGCCGGCAAAGGTGAACAAGGCTGTCCTCCAGATATCCCAGCCCCCAAGGCCACGGGCATCGCCGGTGTTTTGGGTGGTGATGGCATACAAATCGCCAGCTGGTGCGAGACTGGTTTGGCGGGCCCACCCCGCAAAATCACCCAACAGTGTTTGTTTGCCGTTGTAGGCGTCTGCACGCATGATGAGGTTGACGTCGACCTCGACGCGCATGCCCACAAAGACGTGGTAGATGAGCGATTTGCCGTCGCGACTCCACAGTGGGCGGTAGACGACGAGACCTTGGGTGGCAGTGCCTAGCTCTCCACCAGTAGCACGCACCGGATCCCAGCCGTTTTCACCTTTCATATTGACCAAATGTAGCGTATTCCCTGCCGTATTCCCCGGGTCTGCAGCAGTTGCATCACTCCGACTAGGGCGTGTCACATAGGCCAGGCGTTTGCTATCAGGTGCCACCACTGGGTCACATCCCTCACCAAATGAGCGCTCTTTTTGATCGGCCAGGCTGTAGTACATCACGCTTGCATCACGACAAAATGCAGCCCACTCCAGCCATGTGGTGCGCTGTGGTACCAGTGTGGCACTACTGGCAAAGACCAGCCCACTCCCATCGGGAACCCAGCTGATGTCGGCAATGGTACGGGTCTGGTCGCCCAGTTGTGTGACTGCGGTTGAGGCCCGATCGACGAGCCAGAGTGTGTCGACATCGCTGTTGCGGCGTACCACGGCAATCGTTTTGCCGTCGGGGGCCGTGGCAAAGTCTACTACATCCGACACGATGGGGCGAATCGTGCCATTTACGATGCTATAGGCGACCAAGCCGCCGTTTTGGATGAACAACACTTCCCCACCATCAGGGATGGTCGCAGGGACGGGCGTGGCCGTGGGGCTTTCGGCAGTCGCGGTATCGGTGGGTACCACAATGGCGACTGGTGTATCAGTCGGTGATACGGCATCAGGCACACTGGTCGCAGTAGGTGTGGTCCCGGCCGGTGTCGTGCAACTCACACACACCAGGGCAGCGAGCCAAATAAACGTGAGGTAGCGAAACATAAGCATGGCTCCTTGTGCATGTTAGCGAGTTGGCCACAGACGACGCATGGCAGCCGCAATAAATGCGAGACTGACCAACCACGATTCAATGATACTGATAATCCATATTGCAGGGAGCTGAATAGACGTGCCTGCAATGGTGAGCGGTGTCAACCAGATGCGCTGATTTTGTACGGCCTGATCGGTGAAGTAAAGCGTGGCAATGGGATGAATGGGAAGTACGATATATGCCAGGATGTCCAAAACTTCCTGATAATTGGGCAGAAACGTTTCCCAGATGACGGGTACGGTGGCCGATAAGATGGGCAAGCCAAACATGACACCAAAGACGGTGGCCAGCGAAAATCCGATGGCGGTGAGTGGTGATTGCGCGCGACTCGACCAGTAGACGCCACAGCTGGTCACCGCACACATGTTGGTGAATGTGACGGCATACATGATGCACAGTTGGCCGACATCCACGCCGCCAATCAACAGCGGAATGGCAATCAGCGGCGTCATGGCACTCAACAAGAGCGTGCCGTATGCCAGTGTGGCACTGATTTTGCCCACCACAATCGCCCCCGCACTGAGTTGAGAGGTCAGCAACAAATCAAACGTTTGCCGTTCACGCTCGCCAGCAATGCTACTCGCTGCCATGACTGCCGTCAATACCAGCAATACCACCATGGCCGTGCCGATGAGTGTCAAAAACACCGTATTGCCGACGTCGCTGTTGGTCGTCGCACTATTGGTATTGGAAAGATAGCTGGCCGTGTAGATGAGCAACATGGTGCTTGCTACTGCACTCAAAAATCCAGCCAGTAACCAGAACGAGCGCGCAGAGCGCATGCGTCCGCGGATTTCACGAATGACAATTGGGTTGATGGTCTGCCACATAATGCCCTCGTGTTGCTAGAGTGTACTACCGGTGACTTGCAGGAATGTGCGTTCGAGTGTGTTGGCTTCGCTCGCAAACTGATGAATGGGAATCTCAGCCGCAATACAGGCTTTGAGGAGCATGGCTTGGTCGTTGTCGTCGCCCTGCATCTGAATCACATAGCGATTGGGGAGTTGCGCATCGCCGTGAATGCGGTGCCCCAATGCTTCGACGACCTGGCGCAGTGCGGGACTCGGCACCGTCGTCTGCACCACAATCCGGCGTGATTGCTGCGTACTCAGCAGTGCAGTCAACGTATCGTATGCGATGAGTTTGCCGTGGTCCAAAATAATCAGATGCGTGCATAAATCAGCCAAATCGGCCAAAATATGCGAACTAATCAGGATGGTTTTGCCTTGGGCGTGCAACTCGTGGAGCAAGGCGCGTAACTCGACCCGTGCCCGTGGATCGAGCCCACTGGCCGGCTCGTCGAGGACGAGGACGGCGGGGTCGTGGAGCAGTGCCCGCGCCAGACTGAGGCGTTGCGCCATACCCCGTGACAGGCTCATGACCGCACTGTCGCGCTTGCTGGTCAGGTCGACTAACCCGAGCATGTCGTCGATTAAGGCGTGACGTTCGCTGACAGGGATGTGGTAACAGCGCGCATAAAAATCCAAGTACTCGTAGGCGCTCATGTGCTCGTACACGCCAAAGGTGTCTGGCATGAAGCCGACAACACGACGCACGTGATGGGGGTGTGTGGTCACCGACACGCCGTTGACGACGATATCGCCACTCGTCGGTGGAATCAACGTGGTGAGTATGCGCATGGTGGTAGTTTTGCCGGCACCATTGGGGCCAATCAGTCCGACGGTGGCCCCTTGAGGAATCTCACAATGCAAATCTGCAAGTGCACACACATCGCCATAGGTTTTGTGGAGATGGTGGAATGCAATCATCGCGAACTCCCTCACATTTGTTATACCGTGCTATTCCGGCGCAACACGTAGACGCCGAGATCACAAATCCCACTCAGCATGGTACCGCTACGTTCAATATGAAAATACGGCTCCATCAGGCGTTGGTAGTGCGCCACACTGCGAATGTTGTTACCACGGTCGAGCCAGTGCATGGCTCGCCCAAAAATATTCCAGCGGTTTTGCGTGGGGATGTCTTCGACCATCAAAATCGTCCCGTTATCGCTCAATACACGATGAAGCTCGTGGGCGGCACGGCGTACAAAGGCGTCGTCAAGGTGATGAAAGACCCCCATGATGAGGACTGCATCAAAACTACCGTCTTGGAAGCCGAGGGTGTCGCCACTCATCAGCAAAAAATCGCGGCCGTAGCGTTTTTTGGCATAGGAAATATAGTGATCGGCCACATCAAAGCCGACATACCGCGCTGCAGGAAAGCTACGGGCAAACTGACCGGTGCCACAGCCATAATCGAGGAAGCGTCGCGAGGTATCGCCACCGAATGGATTCAGTTCACGCTCGATGACTTGGTAATCTGCCACGAATCCAAACTCTGCCACATTGCGCAAGACATTCCACATGAAAGGTTGCCGGGCTAATGCGTCAAGCAACTTTTGTAGCATTCCATCACTCCACTACTATCGATTTTTAATCAAGCGGGCGTTGTGCAAGACACAGCAATGATACCCCAACTGGCAGTGATACGCCAATACGCAGGAGCATTGCCTCGAGGGAGAGGGCGGTTAGCCCGATGCGATTCACGATGGGGGATGGCAACTCGACGTCGGAATGGTCGAGGGTGGCCTGGTGTGTCAGGCGTTCCATGCTGACCTGGGCGAGAACCATCGGTAACAAGACGGTATTGACACAGCTGATTTTCTGTACATGAAAACCAGCCTGCTGCATGAGTGTGCGTAATTGTGCCGGCGTATAGCGCCGCGCCCCATGCACGCGTTGGTGGTGATGTCCACCCAGCCAGTCAAACGCAGCCACGCGCAACAAAAAATGCCCGCCCGGTGCGAGCACACGATAGCATTCTTTGAGTGCGGCCAAATCATCGGCGACGGCTCGGTGATAGATGACATCGAACGACGTCACCAAATCAAACGACGCATCGCGGAACGGAATATCACTAATCGAAGCGCATGCTACGGGAATATGGCGTTGTTGCGTGTAGTCGCATGCCATCTGGGCGTAGTCGAAGCCTACAACGTGTCCGTAGTTTGTCAGCCAGTTGGCGTTGCCACCGGTGCCACAGCCGGCATCGAGGATGCGTGTAATCGGCAAATCGTGCAGCCAGACATCGGCAATACGGCGCATTCCCACATACCACCAGAGTTTGTCTTCGACATGCGCCATTACCTCGTACTCAAGCCGCTCCATGCCCACCCTCCGTTCCGTATTGACGAATACTAGATTACCACATAAACTAGTTGTGTGATGTATTGTGTACCGCGTACAAGGAGATGCGTATGCGACTTTCCCCCAACAAAGTGGCGCATTATGCCGAGCAACTGGTAGACGTACTCGCAGATACTGATGGTGTCATGTTTGATTGTGATGATGCTGATTTACGGGTGGCAATCATCGAGATTATGACCGACGAACTGATGGTCGAAGAGCGCCTCGACGCCGAATTGCACGAACTCTTGCAAAAAAACGCTCACTACGAGATTTCGATGCGGCGTGTCAACTACGACGAGCTGTTCAAAAAAGCCAAGGCCCAGGAAGTCCGGCGCCGCGGCCTTGTGCTCTAACGCATTTCCTCTTTTACAATACATGAATCCCAAACCACGGTCCCGTGTCACATGCTAGACGCGGGCCGTTGCGCGTTTGCACGCGACATTGCTGACAGCTCGCACTCGCACACGGGAGTGGCGTGATGGGCATGGCTGTCGCCGTATACTTGCCACCCCTCAGGCGCACATTACGCACCATCTGAATCAGCGTATTGGTGACGGGCATGGTGGCGGCGATATAAATATGATCCGCCCAGCGCATGAGTTCGGGGAGTCGTTTGTCGACAACGCGCAGGATGTTTTCTGCCCCCGCCAAATATTCGATGTCCGTGGGCAACAATTGTGGGTCGATGTGCCACCGTGGACTCATATCACCTGCCACAAAAGTCACACTGGTGTGGCGGGCGTGGAGTGCAGTCACCAATCCCAGTAGTCTGATGCTTCCCTCGGCTTGCCCGAGACACAAGGCCGTGCCCCGTTCGGGGATAGGGTGTGGCATACTGCCGTGTGGTCCGTGGCACGCTACCACACTGCCTAGCGGCTGTGCTGCGATCCAGGCCCAGCCCTCGTCGCTCTGTGGTGCCACCACGATGCCAATCCGCCCTAATTTCGCATCTACTGCTGCCGGGAAGCTGGGGCGCATTAGCACGCGCTGTGGGCGCAGTGGCTCGTCACAGAGCACGCTGAGGTATTGTCCTACTTGCCAGTGTGTGGCCAGTTGGGCTGCCTCAAAGGCGATCCAGTGCAGATTCCCGATTGGGCGTGATTCACAGATGGTCAAGTGATGTGTTTTCATGGTTGCGATGTCACCGATGTGCGATGTGCAATAAGTGTATCATGTGGAGGAAATTAAGAATTAAGAACATATTCCAGTCACGTAAACAACGGCTGCCCACTTGGCTCGGACAACGATACATACACACGCAGAGGGCGCAGAGACGCAGAGAAGGGTGTGTCGACGCACACGGTGCATCCAATTGACGGGGGCTCGTAGGGGCGAATGATATTCGCCCGTGTAAATGATCCGACATTGCT
>CAZIKU010000107.1:0-6686 GCA_964539815.1 uncultured Klebsiella sp.
ACATGTATCAAGCATACTGGCGGCATATGCCTCAGCTCATGGCAGCGAATGCCTGGCAGGCACAGCACCCAGTGCCAGCCTGGTTTTGGCCGGGTGAGTCGAGTGGAATGCGTTGCCTCGATACGGTAATTGCCCGTGTGTGGCAGCACGGCTACACGCATCACATTGAGCGCCTGATGCTATTGAGCAACTTTTGTGTGCTGGCGGGAATTGACCCCGTAGCAGTGAATCATTGGTTTTTGGCGGGATACATCGATGCCTACGATTGGGTGATGTGGCCCAACGTGAGTGGCATGGGACTCAATGCCGATGGTGGGGTGATTGCCACCAAACCATATATTGCCTCGGCTACGTATATCAATAAGATGGGGGATTTTTGTGCGGGGTGTCACTATACACCGAACCAGCGCAGTGGGCCGCAGGCCTGCCCGTTTAATCTGCTCTACTGGAACTTTCTCATGACGCATGAGACGCGCTTGCGGGCCAATCCACGTATGGGGCCAGCGGTGCTCGGATTGCGGCACCTGTCTGATGCAGAACGGATGGCGATTCGTCATGAGGCAACAATCTGGTTGGCGCAGTGGGTGCCATCTGAATGAGAGGACGCAACGGCGATGCGTGGTGTGAAAAAGTCCGACTTGCCCGAGAAAATGTGCGTGACCTGTGGTCGCCCGTTTACCTGGCGCAAAAGCATGGCAAAAAACTGGGATGAAGTGAAGTACTGTAGCGACGCCTGTCGACGCTACAAACAGAGCGGTGGCAAACCACCACAACGACGAGGTACCCCATGAGTGATCTGCCACTCCAGCGTGAATTTGCCGACAGGGATGAACTGATTGCCTACCTCAAGACGACCTTTGCTGATGTGGTCGGTGCTGACGATGTGGTTGCATCAATACGTGGTGGGCGCCAAGCAGCGTTGCAACGTCTCGCAACCATTGACCCGGCTACATATGCACGTACACGCAATTACCTGAATGGTGCGGTGACGCAGTTGAGTCCCTATATTCGTCACGGCATGCTGAGTCTGGCCGAGGTGCGCGACGCCGCCATGCAGTATGATGATCATGCCAAACTCGTCAACGAGCTGGCATGGCGCGACTATTGGCAGCGGATCTACGCACAAATCGGTGATGGTGTGTGGCGTGACCGCGAGCCCTACAAAACGGGCTGGCAGGCTGCCGATTATGCGCGCGACATGCCCGACGACGTGGCTCATGGCGAGACGGGACTGCCGTGCATGGATGCTTTTGTGATGACGTTGTATACCACCGGTTACCTGCACAATCATGCACGCATGTGGCTGGCAGCCTATCTGGTGCATTGGCGGCGTGTGGCATGGCAGGTAGGTGCGGCGTGGTTTTTGCAGCACCTCCTCGATGGTGACCCGGCCAGCAATAATTTGTCGTGGCAATGGGTAGCAAGTACGTTTAGCCATAAACCGTATTTTTTTACGCAGGAATCACTGGGACGATACACCGCAGAGCAGTATTGTCGTGGGTGTACTGCCAAATGCCCCTTTCGTGGGTCATATGACACAATAGCGGGCCGCTTGTTTCCACAGCAGCTACCGCGTTGATCGATACCTGATTTGGAGGTGTGAATGCGTGCAAACCTCGATACGTTGACTGCCATGAATCTGGCCGATTTACATGAAACATTTGGCGTCGCCCAACGGCCATGGGTGCGGTGGGTTGTGACGGTCTTTGGGTGGTTGCCATCACGGCGACTCGCACAACACATGGTGGCGTGTGACACACATGCCGGCGAAATAGGTCTCGTTGCTGCAGGGCAGGTCATTGTCGCAGAATACGCACAAATGGTTGAGCATGTGAATGCGCAGTATGTGCCGCGCCAGGGTCCGGTATTGATATGTAGTAATCATCCCGGTTTGAGCGATGCTGCGGCGCTATTTGTGGCAATTAATCGCCCTGATCTCAAGGTGATTGCGGCGGAGCGTGTGTTGCTCAACGAATTACCCAACATTGCCGCCCAGCTGATTTGTGTGCCCAGTGATGCGACGGGGCGTGCCCAGGCGATTCGTGCGGCTGCCCAGCATCTCAAACGTGGTGGTGCGCTATTGACCTATCCGGCGGGACGCATTGAATCGGATCCTGCAGTCTTTGACGACGCAGCGGTCACACTGCCGCATTGGTCAGAAATGGCGGCGCTATTCCAACGACTTGTGCCCAATCTGACGGTGGTACCGGTATTGGTGAGTGGAGTCATATCGGCGCAATCGTTGAACAACTGGTACGTGCGGCGTATCCGGGTGCGACGTGACCGCGACTGGATGGCGGCCACACTGCAACTCATCGTGCCGTGGTACAAAGCCGGGCTGGTGCGGGTGCGCTTTGGGCGCCCGTGCGACACGAGGATGGATGTGCACCAACAGTTAGTCACAGAGATGCATTCATTGATTGTGCAAGAGCAAGGAGCACGCCGTGGCTGACATCGTATGGGTGCATGGGGACTGCCTGCGTACCACCAATCCGGCGCTTGTGGCTCATCCCGAGGCACCGGCAATCTTTGTGTGGGATGATGCCGTGTTACGCCAGCGGCGTATCAGTTTGAAGCGCATCGCATTCATGTACGAGGCGTTGCTGGAATTACCGGTGACCATCTATCGTGGGGATGTGGTGGCACAGATTGATGCGTTTGCCCAGCACCAGCAGGCGACACGAATTGTGACGAGTGCCAGCGTAGCGCCGCGCTTTCATCAGATCGTGACTCAGTTGCGCAGGAATTACACGGTGAGTGTGCTCCCTGAGCCAGAATTTGTGGAATTACCGGCGAATAGTGACATCCGGCGCTTTACGCGTTATTGGAATGCGGTTGCCCCGCAACTGCAGGAGATGGCTGCACGGCGCGCGCCATGAGCAACCAGCGCCAGCGACGGGTGACCAGCCAGGCAATCAGTGAGTGATGCGTGTAGGTGGGTAGATAGCCGGCCTGTTGATAAAGCGCGCAAGCAGCAGCATTGGTGGCACTGACGTACAAACACAACGTCTGGAGTTTGAGTCGTTGTGCCTCGGCGAGGGCGTGGGCGAGCATGGCACGGGCAATGCCCCGGCGTTGATACGTGGGGAGTACAGCCACATCGCTGACGTAGAGCTCGTCGTATTTGATGTGATGGTCAATAATTGACAAAATGGTCAGGGCATAGAGGGCGCGCAGAAAGCCGAGTTTTTTGATAAATAACCACTCTACCGGCACTGCCGGTACCTGGCGCATGGTGATCCGTGCCCGCAGGGCAATGGTGGCGACGATGGTTTCTTGTACTATCACCACCCAAACGCCACTCAGTCCGGCACTCCCCTGGCGTCGCCATGTTTCGGCCATAAGAGATAGCCCAGTGGCAAGGTGACGCTCACCAAAGGCGGCGATGAATTTGTCATTGAATGCCGCAGCATGTACGGTAATCAGCCCATCAATATCGGCTGGCGTTGCTGGACGAATGACAACATCGTTCATGCGTCGAACCGTAGCACTTCACGGCGTGAGCCGGGGGCGGGATGGACGCGGGTGAGGGTTTCTTGGCCATAAAACCAGCGCCACGCAACGCGAGGGATGCGTGTGACACTGCCACCTTGGCTGGCGTGGCACTGCCAGGCGGCGATTTTGGCAGGGACGACATGGGCACACGGCACGACGGTGGTTATAGGCGTGGCTTCTTCGGCGACACGTACCATGTCGATATCGCCGTTGCGCCCAAAGGCGCGTGGATTGCGTCCTGTCAGCTGGAGTAAAAAAATGACGGTACGCAGGAGGCGCGTGGAAAACGTTGAATAAAAGACATCAGGGACACGCCACGTACTGGTCGCAAGTGCGGCGAGAGTGGCATGGTGAATGGCAATATGGTCAGGATGCCCATACCCACCGTATGGTGGAAAGGTGATGACGTATTGTGGTTTGAGGTCATCGATGATGGAGACAATCCGTTGTGCCACATCGGTGACGGGAGCCTGCACGAGTGCTTCGGGGTGGTCGTTGTCGGGTGTACCGGGCATGTTGCTGTCACGGTAATTGAGGAAGTGGACGGCACCGAGATCGAGGGCATCGGCAGCAGCAATTTGTTCGGCGGTGCGCAAGGCGCGCATGTCGGCATAGTGTTCGAGGAAGTGGGCATCGCTCGAGCCACATTCGCCGCGCGTGGCACAAATGTAGTGCACTTCGATGCCGGCGTGTCGGGCTGCCAGGATGGTGCCCGCATTGCCGAAGGCTTCGTCGTCGGGGTGTGCATAGACGATGAGCATGCGACGTGCAGCAGTCACAGGGCGACGTTGATAGACTTCGGTCTGTGGTGAATAATGGCTGGTGGCACTCATTCCCAAAACTCCTCATGTGTACTCTGGTAATACTATACCGTAATTGACAGATACGTGAATCAGTTGACACGTGCGAATCAGCGCATATCGCATGGGTATGGTATAATTACTACAACATACAGGAGGATGACAGTGACCGATACAACGACAAAAATAGGCATTGTGGATATCCTCAGCGATGCATATGCGAGGCTCAATCGTATCCCACTCATTATTGTGATTCCGTTGTTGCTCAACGCATATTTATGGTTTGGCCCTGGCGTATCAATTGCTCCGCTCGTGACGCAAACACAAGCCTTGGTGCGTGAGATTCAACCAGACGGGAGTGGCCCAGCCGACGTGACAGAAATGCGCGATCAAACGCTTGGGTTGCTCGCACAGCTCGCCAAGGAAGACATCCGCGGTCAGGTGGCTTGGCTGAATGTCGTGCCCTACACCATATATTCGTTTCGGGCGACGGGTGCGAGTGCTGATGCACTTGGTTTACCGTATGTGATGGCAATGCCTGCGCCATCGATTGACGAAACAGCCGGCATGGTTGCCGATGGTGGTGCGTTTCTGGGCTGGGTATTTATCATCAATCTGGTTTCACTGTTGTTGAGTGCACTTTTCCTCGAGGGGATTCGCAGTGCAGTGCAGGACACAATCGAATGGTCGCAATTTGCAGGGCGTGTCGCACGGGTGATGGCCATGTTGGCGCTCTATGCAGTGCTCATTGCCGCAGTTATCGCGTTGTTGTTGATTCCACTGTCGATTTTCGCGTTGTTGCTGTTCAGTGCAAGTCCGGCCTTGGGTGCGTTTTTTGTGTTTATCGGTGCGGGTGCCTGGTTGTGGGCAAGCATTTATATTGGATTCACCCGTGAGATTATGGTGCTGCAGCAAATCGGCCCGATTCGTGCCATTCAGATGAGTGTGCGGTTGGTGCGGGCAACGTTTTGGCGTACCTTGATGCTGTTGCTGATGTTGTTGGTGATTGCCGCGGGGAGCGGTATCATCTTTGAAAGTTTGATGGGCACACTTGCAGGGCGTGTAGCGTCTATTATTGTGAGTGCATATCTATTGACCGGGTTAGTCATGGCACGGATGCGGTTTGTCCAACACCACGTACAACAGGGAATCTAAGTGACGTGGGATAGTGAGCCGATGTTGTCGTAGTCAGAGGAAGTATCAAATATGAGTGATGGCATGACACAGGGTTCGACGTACGATGAAAGTCAAATTCAAGTACTCGAAGGCATGGAAGCGGTGCGTAAGCGCCCCGGTATGTACATCGGTCCAACCGACATCAACGGCTTGCACACCATGGTGCGCGAGGTTGTCGACAATTCGGTAGACGAGGTGATGGCTGGTCGTGCCACATCTGTAGAGGTCATTATCCACGATGATGGCTCGGTGACGGTGCGCGACGACGGTCAGGGCATCCCGGTCGGTATCCACCCCAAAATGGGCGTCAGTACGTTGCAAGTCGTCATGACTGTGTTGCATGCTGGTGGCAAATTCGGTGGCACCGGCTACAAAGTCTCGTCAGGGTTGCATGGTGTGGGTGTGTCGGCCGTCAATGCGCTTTCGTCGTATTGTCGTGTCGACGTCTACCGCAACGAGCGCCACTACTACCAAGAGTTCCGCTGTGGCGTGCCACAGGGCGATGTGGTCGACCTCGAGCCGACGACGCGCCACGGGACTCATACGACATTTCATCCAGATACTACGATTATTCAGACGCTCGATTACAACTTCCGCACGCTGGCACAGCGCTTCCGCGAGATGTCGTACCTCAACAAGGGGCTCCGGTTCCGTTTCGTGGACGAGCGCGACGACAACGAGTTGAATTTCTACTTCGAAGGCGGCATCGGTTCATATGTGCGCCATCTCAACAAAGACCGTGCGACGTTGCACAAACAGCCCTTTTATGTGGATCGTGTCGCTGATGATGTGGCAGTTGAAATCTCGCTGCAATACACCGAAGCCTACGATACCGACATGATTTACTCGTTTGCCAACAACATCAACAACACGGACGGTGGTGCCCACGTTACTGGCTTCCGTAATGCACTAACACGTGTCATCAACACCTATGCCCGCGCCAAAAACCTGCTCAAAGAAAACGACACCAATCTGACGGGTGATGACGTGCGCGAGGGCTTGACGGCGGTGATTAGCGTCAAACTGCGCGATCCGCAGTTTAGCTCGCAAACCAAAGAAAAGCTCGTCAGCCCGGTAGCAGCCACTGCTGTCAATACGGTCTTTGGTGATGCGTGGCAACAGTGGCTCGAAGAAAACCCAGCTGATGCCAAACGCATCATCGAGAAGTGTGTGTCAGCAGCGCGCACCCGCTTGGCGGTGCAAAAAGTCCGCGAA
>CAZIKU010000108.1:0-6188 GCA_964539815.1 uncultured Klebsiella sp.
ATTCGGGGTGGATGAGACACTCCTCCGTCCAGAGTGTCGGCTGTTGCCAGCAGTCGATGAGTGCGCCCTGCTCGTCGACAAAGGGTAGTGGCCGCCCCGAACCGCACAGATACCCGAGGTAGGGTGACACGGCCAGATAATTGCAGTCCATGCGCACGCCCAGCGCAGCCAGAATGCGCGCCGCCTCCACATATCCCAGCCAGCGCACGGCATGCTGGCGAATACTTGTCACACTGCCACCATACATGCGCTGGTGGCGCGCCACGTTGTCGGCCAGCATCGGGGCGACCACATGTGGTTGGGCCACATCGGTGGCAAGTCCCACCACGATATCGGCATCGAGTGCGGGATGCACACTAAAGGTGTGCCCTGCCGCCTGCCATTCTGCCACATCGTGTGTAGTGACACGACTTTTGGGTACGAGATAAAACGTACAGGTGGCATGGTGTACTGCCAGCGCATCAATGAGATGGCGAAACTCGCTGACCTGTGACCAATCGTCGTCGCTGGTCATCAGCATGACACTTTGTTGGGCGATGTGCGGGTAGTACCATAGCCGCGGTTGGGGCGCCACAGTGGTGATGAGTTGTGCCAGTATGGCGGTGTAGAGATCGGCCTGTGGGATGTGTGCCTGCGCGGGGTCGAGCTGATGCACAAAGAGCTCGCTGGGGCGGTAGACGCCGTCGAGCCCGGCCGTATGGCAATCGACCATGGCAGGGTCGCCGTGGCGCAGGCGCGCAATCGTCGCTGCCAGATCAACGCTGATACACGTCACACTCCCTTGCCCATACGCCATGCGCACAATGGCTGGCTGCGTGTCGATTGTGGCCATGACGGTACAATCGCTGGGGATGTGCCAGCACAACGCTGGTGTGAGCACATCCAACTCGATGGGTTCATCCAGATGGGGCATCAGGGCAGCATCCACGCTGATGCGCCCATGCGGGATGACGCGGTGGGTCAGCGTGATGCCTAGGCGCGTGGCCAACGTCGGTGCTGGCATCAGGCAGAGTAGGTGCGTGCCCTGAGTCACCGCTGCGCAGATGATCTCCACGTGACTCGCCGATAACGCCATGCGCGGCAATACAATGATGTCTGCGGCAGTGGCGGTGGTCATATCCAGGTCTGTCAGGGTGATGTGCTGCTGTGCAGCGAGGCCTTCGCTGTGCAGGAGCTCGCTCAGGTATGCACTATAGCGCGACTGCTGTTGGCTTGGGTCGTGAATAATCAGCATGGCACTTTTCCCCAAAAAATCAAGCGAGTAACGTGTCAGGATCAGGAATCGTCACCACCCCGCCCCCTTGGGTGGCCGATTGCAACGCACAAATCAACGGGATAATCGAGCGTGCCGCCTCGCGGGCATGGATGTCGGCGGGGCGGTGTTGTACGATAGCATCGCGGAACTGCATGGCCTGCTCGATTTCCATCGTACCGTGCCCGAGGCGTAGATTCCGTGGCAAGCGGGGATTGTACCAGTTGGGCACGTCCACAGGAATCATGCGCGTGGCACTGGCCATGCGCCGGTGGTAGAGGAAGTTGGTGGTGGGCTGCATCGGTGCCCCTTGATCGCGACTGCGCTCGAAGGTGCCATCACGACCGTAGACGCTGTAGTAGAGGCAATAGGGGCGTTGCATGCCGTATGATACGGTGATTTTGCAGACGGCACCACTGTCGCTGGTGAGCAATGCAGCCGTGGTATGCGTGGTCTGCCAGTCGCTCGGCTGCGTCACATGAAAGGCCTGTACCTGCGTAAAGCGCGCCTGCATCAGCCAGCGCAACGTATCAAGGGCGTGTGGGCCGCCCCCCAGCAGCGTCGTCTGCGGTGTGGCCGGATTGATGCGCCAGTGGTCGGTAGGGTAGGCATCGACGATGTCGTGCATATCGTGCAGGTATTCCCCCTCGCCATAAAAGAGCGGCCCGATGTCACCGGCATGAATCAGCGTAGCCACATCACGCAGACAGGCCGCATAGCGCACCTGATTACCCATGTGGTAGACCAGACTATTGCGCTCGCTGAGGGCGATGATGCGCGTGCATTCGGCAATAGTCAGTGCCATCGGAATCTCGCTGAGCACATGTTTGCCCGCCTCAAGCGCCATGATGGCGTGGACGCCGTGCAGATGGTCGGGTGTGGCGATGACCACCGCATCAATGTGCGGGTCAGCCAGCATCTGCGTGATATCGTAATAGGTCTGATTGATGCCGTATTCACGGGCCACAGTCGCACAGCGAGTCTGGTCACTGTCACAGATTGCTGCCACGTGTGTGCCGTCGATGAGTTGGAATGCCTGCAGGTGTGAGCATCCTTGGCCGAGTCCGATAATCCCGACATTGATAGGCATAGCGTGTCTCCTCGTGGGGGTAGACATATTATACCAATGTCGTGTGGCACACGATGACTGCACAACCATCCCTCGCGCGCGCGTAGGGAGCTGGGATGGGATTTTATAAAATATTATTTGACAGTTATGACGAAATACTGTAATATATGAGTGTTTGATAGAAAAAAAGGAAAACAAATGACTATTAATCGGACAGGATTTGATTACGTGCAAAAGCACATCCCCGTCACACCGCACCAACATGCGCTACTGGCAATGCTTCGTGACAGCATCCAGATTGCCGAGCAACTCGCCGCAGGAAATTGGACGTTGACCTGCAACAAAAGTGTGGTGCGGCTAAACGTGGGTATGATCGAGGTGCTGGTGTGTACTCGTACTGACGTCAACATGGTGGTGAACATGCAGACGTTGGAGGAGATTGTGGCACACACGCCGATGCCGTGTGAATACGATGGCATATTCCCCGAAAACGGCGAACCGGCCTATCCTTCGGTCCCCGATTCGGCGGCGATTTTTGTGGCGCCGGCCGACGCCCCGCAGGCCATGCACGTCGTGCGACCTGCCCACGTAGAACTGATTCGCAAGGCGGCGCGCACCAAACTCAACCCGGCGGCCCGTGCGGCACACCAAGCCGAGGTGGCGCAGTGGGTGCGCAGTGGGGCGTGGGCATAGAGTGAGTTGACCATACGGTGCACTTTTTATTTACATAAAATATTGGAAAGGAAAAAGAAATGCAACACACACTCGTACTGCCACCTCTCAGCATGGCAGAACTCATCCTCGACCGGGGTGTGGCACGTGAACTAGGACATGAGACACAGGCGCTGGTCGCTCAGGGATGGTACACCAACCCGCGTGGAGTGCGGATCGACATTGCGGCAGCACGTGATGCCACACGACGGGCCAAAGTGGTCTACCGCCCGGGGATGGTGCCGCCGCTGCCGACCCGTGTCCCGGCTGCCACGTATCAGACGCAGGTCTACAACCAGACCACGTTGGCAGTAGCGCAGGCGCGTGTCGCCCAGGGGTATCGCGTCGCCGTGTTGAATTTTGCGAGTGCCACATCACCTGGCGGTGGCTGGTTGCATGGGGCACGTGCCCAAGAAGAGTCGTTGGCGCGCTCGTCGGCATTGGTCTATGCCATCCACGACGACCCATGGTATAGCGATATCCGGCATGCCACCAATCCGTTTTATGACGACACCGTGATTGTGACGCCGCAGGTGCCTTTCTTTCGGGCGCACATGGGGCAGTTGCTCGATCAGCCGTGGTATGCGGATGTGATTACGTCAGCGGCAGTGCATGCAGCTGCGGTGGGTCGTTACATACCCACCCGTACCAGCGAAATTCCCATGGTAATGGCTAAACGGGCGCAGGTGGTATTGCATGCCGCAGCCATGCTCCGTGCCGATGTGTTGGTATTGGGTGCCTGGGGGTGTGGTGCGTTTGGGAATAACGCCGAAGTGGTGGCTGCTGCGCTTGAAGATGCCATGCATCAGGTCGATTTGTCTGGATATGCGCTCGTTGATTTCGCCGTAGCAGATTTGCGCACACCAGCAGCGGTGTTGGCGCCATTCAAGCGTCGTTGGGGTAAATGATTGTAGCTGTGGGGTACGCGCATAAACAGGTGAATGAGAAAGGAAATAGAAATGTATTGCAATCTGTGTGGGGTAGTGTTTTCGCCGATCGATGTATTGATAAAACATTGCATCCGTACCGGTTATGGATTTCAACACGCATACAAAGGTGATTGTGTGGCGCGCGATGATGGCCAATCACGGGTAACTAGGCGATCTACGCGGCGGACCACGTGGAGTATCGGCAGGATGTGCCCCGTCTATCGCGTGGTGCCGACACAGCGGCAGCTGTTTGCGCAGACGTACACGCAACTGTGGTTTGATGTGGTGAGTAGTCAACCGAAGCCTCGGCGCCGGCATCACCTACATCAGCCGCGGCGTACTCCCCAAAAACCAGTACCGGTGGCGATGAATCTGCCGCTGTGGTAGGTGTGTGGATAGCCGGTGCGACTATGCGGTGGTCGGCCTACAGATGTGCTGATTCATGCAAGTGTAGGAGGGATAGATCACGTCAGTGCTGATGAGGAACTCGGTAGGTGCTTAGGATGGCGTGCTATGCCGGTTGCGGAGCAAAATAGCGATACCACTCACCACTGTCAAGACAGCACCGATCCATGTGCTAGACGTGGGCCATTCGTGCCACAACGCGTATCCCCATGCGACACTAATGGGTAATGCCATATACTCGAACGGGGCGACAATGGATGCCGCCGTCGTACTGTAGGCACGGGCAACGACATACATGCCGGCGGCCCATGTAAATCCCAAGCCACACATAATGAGTAGGTCACTGATTGGCGGCCAAGACCAATCACGGAGCAGAAACGCAATACTAGGGTGGGCATCAGGGATGGGCCCAATCGCAACCGCAATCGGTGCCAAGACGGCCGTGGCAACGAGATAGACTAACGAGCTATAGTATGCCATGGTCGCACTACTATCGGTGCGTTGGAGTGGGCGTGTCAAGAGAATCGCGAGTGCATAAAATAGCACGGATACAAGAATATACACCGAACCCGGATTAAAGACGTCGGTGGTCGGGCGTACGACGAGTAATGTGCCAGCAAAGCCGATAAAGAGGGCAATCCAGCGCCATCCATCGACCCGCTCGCGCAAAAACAGCACGGACAGTACGGTAATCATCAGTGGCCCGGCAAAGCGAATAGCAGCAATATTGGCGAGTGGCAGGGCGGCGAGTCCCATGAAGTGCGTCGTATATGATAGAAAGTAGCTCGCGCCACGGGCGTATTCGAGGCGTGGTTGCTGACTGCGTGGCCATGAAGTATTTCCCTCGAGTCGTACGAGGAGTAGCGTCAGTGGTAATGCGATAAGGCTGCGAAAAGTGACGATTTCGAGGACGGGATAGCTACCACCGATGCGTTTGACCGCGACATCTTGAAGGGAAAAAATTGCTAATCCCAACACCAAAAAGCTAATACCACGCAGATTGGTGCGTAGCGTTGTGATAGGTGTCGACATTGTGATGCTCCATGGTACTGGTGTGGGCGAATGCTCAACTATTGTAGAGTAAAATGCATGGTTGCACGATGTGCAATAGTGTTGTGTGTACACGTGATGGATGATATGAAAGGGTGGTTTGTGATGGTAATGTCGCTTGCACGTGGATGGCCAGGACTCCACCCGGTGGCGCGCACGGTCAAAGATGGCTGGTACCAGTACCATGGACGGTGGGTGCACTACGTGGAATGTGGGCAGGGTCCGTTGCTGATTTTGCTCCATGGAGTGCCTGAGTTCTGGTATTCGTGGCGCTTTCAGCTAGCCGCATTGTCTACGCATTATCATGTGGTGGCCATTGACCAACCAGGGTTTAACTTTTCGCAGGCGCCAGCCAACCACACTGGCTACCAGACACAGCACCTGGCCGGAATGGTTGATGCGGCGATTACCCATCTCGGCCATACACAGGCTATTGTGGTAGGGCATGATACAGGGGCATGGCTGGCCTGGCATGTTGCCGCCTACTACCCACAGCATGTCACTCGACTCGTGAGTGTGAGTGTGCCACACCCCAACGCCATGCGCCAGGCCCTGGCGCGCCGCGAGGCGCAATATGCGGCCAGTGCCTATGCGCAACGCATGCAACAGCCAGGAGTGCGCGCCCTCTTTCGCCCATGGATGGTGGGTTGGCATGGCGATCGCCGTGCCTTGCCGTTGTACCTGACAGCAGATCTCGGCACGGATGATGCGGCGATTACCGCGTTTTATCAGTTGAATTATCCGCGCGAGCCGTTTGCATGCGATGATGCAT
>CAZIKU010000108.1:6198-6585 GCA_964539815.1 uncultured Klebsiella sp.
CCCGATTATGGCACCCACGTTGGTCATCCACGGCACTCGCGATACGGCGTTGCTGACGAGTAGTCATGATGAAAATCAGCGCTGGGTGCAACAACCAGTCACGTTTCATGCACTTGATGCAGGGCATTTCGTGCATCGGGAGTGCCCAGCGGCGTTCAACCAGGTGTTGTGTGACTGGCTAGCGAGGTAGGTGTATGGTTGTGGGGATATGCCGAGCATGACAAAATAACGACGTTTGGGTACACAGCGGGAGCGTTGCATCAATAGGCAACGCTCCCTTTTGATGACAATCAAAGCCAGATTACCGCACGTACAAATCCCCAATCATGCCATCAAACGACGCCTGGAATGGCCAGATGACCATCCCCGACGTGCCCATGTCACGCA
>CAZIKU010000109.1:0-6405 GCA_964539815.1 uncultured Klebsiella sp.
GTTGCACCAGCGGTTGATGCCTCGAATCCACCATTTGCCAAACTGCCCGTGATGTCGGCTTGCGGCGAATCAATTTGTTGCGCTGTCACCACTGTGGGTGTCGTACGCGACGATTGGAGTCCAAGTGCGATGCAACTAGCGGCGAATACACAGAGTAGGAGAATAATTCGTCTTTGCATGTGCTTCTCTTTCGTCACTACGACTGCATCATATTAGGGTGTAGGTGAAGGCGTTGCCGTCTTGGTCGGTGTGCGTGATAGGTTGACGCCCAAGAAAAGATGCCCACCGACTACCACGCGCCCGCTGCGTTGTCCGATAATAGAATTCTGGTTTTGTGAGTCAACCTGTACGGCATCAATAGCCGCCGGGAAAACCTGAACTACCGCTGGTGGGGCTCCAAATCCAGCCGCACTAAAGTCACGGTACTCGGCAAGCCCCCAGGCAACCACGCTGCCGTCAGCTCGGGCTGCCAGCGATACTTTGCGCCCTGCGGCGATACTCACCACATTTGTGGCTGCGGCAGGAATATTGAGTTGACCGCGGTCATTGCATCCCCACCCATCGACTGTACCATCGGCACGAATCACGAGCGTGTGATCTTGACCAGCGCTGACCTCGATGACAGGGTTCGAGCCATCAGTGTATTCGACGGGCACAGTCACAGGAGAATCCTGGCCGAGACAATCAGGAAGTGGTCCTCGTGAATACCCCCATGATACGACGGTACCGTCATTCTTGAGTGCAACACTATGCCGGTCACCGCCATCAATTTGGACAACATTGTTGAGACCAACCGGAATATCAGCTACTTGTCTATCACCGTCTTCACCCCAGCCAATGACAGTGCCATCATTTTTAATCACAAAGGCGAAGCGCCCACCCGCACCGACGGCACGCACGTCGGTGCGTGCTTCGACGGGTGCGTTTAGTTCACCCTGTGAATTATCGCCCCACAGATAGAGAATGCCGTTGATGTCGACTGCATAGCCGGACTGAATCGCAGCTGCTACGTCTAAGTAGCGTTTGTTGGTCGGTAGGCTGGTCGGTGTAACGAAGACAAATTGGGCTTGTAGAAAGTCGTTCTTGCCCCAGGTCACCAACGTATCGTTGTGGAGCAAACCGAGTACAAAGAGATTCCCGATTGCTGCTTTTTTGAGTGCGACTGGGACCATTGTGCGCGTAGAGGTGTTGGTGCGCGTTGGCGTCATCGTTGGCGTATTTGTCGATGTCTTGGTGAATGTCCGTGTTGACGTAATTGTCGATGTCTTGGTGGACGTGTGTGTTTTGGTAAATGTTGCTGTAATTGTTGGAGTACGCGACGCCGTGAATGTCTTGCTTGGCGTCAGTGATGCCGTAGACGTATTCGAAGGTGTCAGTGTATTGGTCGGCGTACTAGTCGATGTGCGTGTTTTGGTTGCCGTATTTGTGCGTGAACGTGTATACGTGTTTGTGGGCGTGCGCGTCTTGGTGAGCGTAGGGGTAATCGTAATCCGTAATACCTGTGATCCTTTACCTGAAAACAAACGAGCAGCCCCCGCATACGTTGCATTGCCAGCTTGTGATGCCATCACAAAACATGTCCCTGGTGAATTAAAACGTAGAGTGGTAACACTCGTCATTGAACAAACACTAGTGGGTAGGGCACGAAATGTCAAAGGAAGTCCTGTTGATGCCAATGATGCATCAATGGCAGATGCCATCGTCGATAAGTCGTAGGTTTGGCCAATGTATGGGTTCGCAAAAGAGCCCGTCCATTTGATGTTTTGCGCAAGTCCGTATGTGACACTGTCGACGTACAACGTGCCTCCCGCACTACTATCGCCGTTTTTGTCAAATACACCGAGGATGACGATAAGTTGGTATGTTCCGTTGGAGGGAATTGTGGCAGACACTTGCACAAAATGTCCTGTTCCACCACTTGAATCGATGGCCGCACCGTTGCCGGTCGTTGTTGTTATTGCGCAGGTACTCGTGTTGATGAGGTATGACTGAATCAACATCATGTCACTTGCTGCTGACGTTGAATTGCTCGCAAACCCGTTTGCTTCAAAGGTGACGACTTGCCCAGCGGTGGCACTAAATGAAGCACTGACCGTGCGTGGACCGTATGCCACAAAGTACCGATTGGCTGCTGAGACTGTGGCATTCATGGACAGCTGTAATGACTTCAGTCCAGTGGCATACTTCACACCAGATACAGTTGCATTCCCACTGTATGTCAGCAAAACGACATCGTCGTTAATAGGCACACCACCAGGTGTGTAGGTCTGCAGAACGCCGTAGGGTGTGTTGTCAACTGAGGCACAGCCACCGATTGGATCATTGATGAGTCGGGTACGCGTGTTGGTGGTTGTCCAGCCAGCCGGAGCTGTAGATCCGTATGCAGATACTTCGAATCCGCCGTTTGAAACTCCACTCACATCGATTTGTGGTGAGGAATCAGGTGCCGCATTGGACACTTGTCGTAGCGACAACAGAGCAATTACGAGACAGATGCCAATGGCCAACACCGTAATAATGCGATTCATTGGGGTGCGCTTTCATGAAATTGAGTCGTATGTATGAATACGATTATACAGAAAAATCAATAAATTACAATATGTTTACATTAAGTTTTGCAATTGTAAAAATCAGACCGTCATGGCGTTGGTGTGCGTGTCCGTGTGCTGGTGAAGGTGCGCGTGCTGGTAAACGTCTGCGTACGCGAGGACGTGCGCGTTTTGGTGAAGGTGCGTGTATTCGTAAATGTACGTGTCGGCGTCATCGATGGCGTCAATGTCATCGTGAATGTGCGTGTGATTGTCGGGGATGGAGAGAGTGTGCGTGACGGTGTGTTGGTGAGCACGGGTGTGCGTGTAAACGTACGCGTCGAATAGACATCGGATAAATTCGTGCCACCAATCAAAATGCGCCCGTCGCGTAACCCGACGACTGAATTCTGATTGTCAGATGTGACGGTGAAGGCATCGTTAATTGTACCAGTGGCGAAATTCGTGTAGTCGGGTGATCCCCAAACAAAGAGTCTCCCATCTGCCCGTACTGCCAACGAGCAATCACGTCCGGCTGCAATGCTGACAATATCGGTGGCCGCTGTGGGGATTAGAATCTCGCCATGCGAATTACTCCCCCAGCCGATGATGCGCCCTGTGTTGAGTAACGCCAAGGTGTGATCTTTGCCGGCACTGATTGCGACGACACCTGTTAGTCCGTTGGGTACGCGTGCTTGTCCAGCCAGGTTCCCACCCCATGCGACCACCGTGCCGTCACGCTTGAGTGCAACTGCATGGGTGTCGCCACCATCTACTGCAACCACATCGCTGAGACCAGCAGGGACAAATGTTTGTTGGTTCGTGTTTTCGCCCCAGGCTGCAACTGTGCCGTTGTTGCGGACTGCCAAACCGAAGTGCCCACCTGCGCCAATCGACTTAATGCCCGAGCGCGCACTTGCGGGAATATCCGTTTCACCGTAGTCGTTTTGGCCCCATGCAAACAAGCGCCCATCAAATGTCAGAATGTATGACGTTGCCATGGCGGCAGCAACATCCTTGAAAATCATATCGCGGTAGATACCTGGAATGACTGATTCTTGGTAATCGGGCGTGATTTTGCCCCATGCGACCAACGTGTTGTTGTGCATCACACCCACCATGAACAAATTCCCGATCGCAACTTTGCGTAGTGCGTATGGATTCGCCGTGGGTGTCATCGTGCGCGATGCCGTAAATGTGCGTGACGATGTGGCCGTAAAGCGTGGTGTCGGTGTATCGGTGATTGTAGGTGTGTTGGACGGCGTGAATGTCTCAGTGCGGAATGTGGTGGCAGAACGGTTGCGTGTCACACTGCGCGTTTGTGTATACATGGGAATGCGTGACGGCGTGAATGTGTTGGTAAACGTCGGTGTACGCGATGCCGTGAATGTGCGACTTGTCGTCGCGGTCGGTGTCTTGGTGCTCGTCGTATCGAGCGTGTTTGTTGGTGTATTGGTTGCAGTCGGTGTGTTGGTACGTGTCACCGTGTATGTCAATGTGGGAGTGTCTGGAATGTCTGTTGTGGTTGCAACGGGTGTGCCGGGTAGGCGCAACAGCATGGTGCGTGCACCGACCATATTGGTGGCATTTGTAAGTTGACCGGCAGGGATATCTGAACCGGTAAACACGATATCTCCGGTTTCGAGGGATTGTAGGGGTATGCTCAGTACACACTGAGTACCAGCATTGACACTCATGTTGCTGATTTGGACAGTGGATGCCGTGGTAGAAACAGTGCCACCACACGAACTCGTGGGTGTGCCTGCCAGTGTGGCATTCGTCGGGATATTGGCCGTGTAGCCGACACCACTTTGCGTCGATGCGCCATAGTTGGTTGCCATAATGTACAACATCGGCTCATCATCTGCACCACTGACGGTATATTGTGAAAATTGTGCATTGAGCATGGTGCCTTTACGGGCCACAAACTGCTCGCTGGTGACACTGTAGACACCTGAATCTGTCCCTAATCCCCAATAGGCACTGATGCCGCCGGTATGTGTACCAGATGCCGTGGAATCAGCAAATTGGCGCCCATTCCAGTATGGGTTGATGTCATCGGGATTGCCGATGAATGCACCGCTCATTTGGCTCTGGGGGACGTCACGAATGCCGATGACAAAATTGCTGCTGGTGCCGACTTCGGCCACGCTCTTGAGCGGTGTATCGAAGCGGGCAGCGGTGCTCAACGCACTACCCCCTGGTGCCGCTTTACCACCCTTGTAGATGCGCACTTCTTTGTTGTCTTCGGTGATACGGGCGGTGATTTTCTCGGTATAGTAGTTATTGGGATAGGTATAAAAAATCTCACGATCGAATTCGTGTTTGATATCGACGATGCCATTGACGGGGTCGTTACGAGTACCGGTCACTTTGGTGTAACGCATCAGGACATAGGCGTCACCGGTGTCGCTGGTGTTTTGGTCGGACTCAAATGTGACGCTGCCGTTCCAGGCCAGAATTTCAACTTTGGTCCAGGTGCTGTTTGTCAGACCAAACCCAAACGACATGGACGTGTCACCAATAGAAACGCCCCACCCCCAGTTACCGCTGTCGGGTTGACAGCAGGTATGTGGCACATTGGCGTAGATGACCTGTTCTGGGGCATTGAAACGCGCGCGCAAACCGTCGCTACCGTCTGCGTTGCGACCACCGCCACGGTTGATCCACACCGCATCCGCAGTGCGATCGATGGCGTTGGCTGGCACAGAAACAGCAGGCATCAATGCGATGCCCACAAAGACGGCGACAACGACAGTTCCTAACCAGAAACGAATGCGCTGTTTCATGAGCACCTTAATCACACGGGTATATGCTGATAGTACGGAATAATGCCTTAAAAGTCAAGTAGGAGTGAGTGTTTATAATGCGTAAATAGCAATATTAAACATAAATACTCCCTTCAATTTGTGACATGTGTGAAACTGAGTTAAAAACGTATCCCTTCCTAAGGGGTTCGCGTGGCAGTGCGTGTACGTGATGGTGTTCTAGTCTGTGTGGGCATCATTGTGCGAGAAGCTGTGCGACTGTTCGTAATCGTAGGCGAATTGGTACGTGATCGAGTCGGTGTGCGCGAGATATTGACACCTGAATAGAGATTCCCACCGACAATCACACGCCCAGAACGTTGCCCAATGATTGAATTTTGTCCGGCGGAGTCAACACGCACGGCATCTACGCTTGCAGGAATGACTTGCGGTGTTTTATCTTGGGACTTGGTAAATCCTGCAGTTGAAAAGTCGCGCTCGTAGCCTTCTCCCCATGTCACTACGCTCCCGTCCGCCCGCAATGCAAGCGATACTTTGCGACCGGCAGCTATATGCACAACATTGGTGGCTGCTGTAGGTACATCACGTTGTCCTTTATCATTGCATCCCCAGGCCTCGACTGTCCCGTTCTCGAGCAAGACCATTGTGTGATCTTGACCAGCAGCAACTTCGATAACCTTTACTGCAGCAGATGGATTTGTATATTTGGTAGGAACCGTCACTGCCAATGGGTAGGATGTACATCCTGGGACATGGAAATATCCTCGTGAAAGTCCCCATGCGACAACTGTTCCATCGTTTTTCAAGGCGACGGTATGCCAACTTCCCCCATCTATCATGGCAACATCACTCAGTCCAACAGGAATGTTGAGCTGACCGTCAGCATTGGCACCCCACCCGTACATGGTGCCATCGTTCTTGAGCACGATGGCGAAATTCCCGCCTGTGGTTATTGCTTTTACGTCGGTCATAGCTGGTGTAGGGGCATTGAGTTCATTTAATGTGTTATTCCCCCATAACAATACCTACGCCAAAATCACCGAGCATAACAATAGCTTTTCCAGTCCCTTCGTTCGCATGATCTGCTGCGGGCTGCGCTCGGGCATCTC
>CAZIKU010000110.1:0-6393 GCA_964539815.1 uncultured Klebsiella sp.
GTTGATTACCCAGGCAACTCGTGTACCATGCCATGTGTGAATTAAGAATTATGAATTATGAATGAAACATGCCCCATTTCGTAATTCTTAATTCATAATTCTTCATTTATTACCGGAGGATATATGCGTATCGTCTTTGTGGGTGCAGGGAGTCACATTTTTACACGACGCTTGGTGCGCGACATCCTGAGTTTCCCCCGCTTACACAGCGCCACCATTGTCTTGCACGATATCGACGACGAGCGACTCGCCCATGCCGAATACGGCTGTCAACGCATTGTGGACGCAGGGCAGTATCCTGCCAAACTCCTGTCGACTACCAATCTGATTGAGGCAGTTACCGATGCCGACATCGTGATTACGACAATTGCCGGGTCATTTGACCAGTGGCGCCACGATGTCGAAATTCCCGCCAAATACGGTATTGATCTCAACATCGGTGATACACGCGGACCGAGTGGCATCTTTCGATTTTTGCGACTCTATCCCGTCATGGCACGCATCGGACATACCATTCAACACCATGCCCCCAAAGCTGTATGGCTCAACTACACCAACCCAATGGCCATGTTGTGTGGTGCACTCAGTCGTACATGCACAGTGCCACTCGTAGGGCTGTGTCATAGCGTCCAAGGCACCGCCGAAATGCTGGCGCGCTGGCTCGGTGCACCGATGAACGAAATTGCATTTACCTGCGCCGGCATCAACCACATGGCCTGGTACCTCTCGTTTCGTTGGAACGGCATCGACGTCTACCCACTCCTCAGACAGCTAATGCAGAATCCCACCATCTACCACGAAGAAATCGTCCGCAACGAGCTCTTCCTCGCACTCGGATACTACACCACCGAATCAAGTGGGCATCACTCCGAATACAACTGGTGGTTCCGCAAACGCCCCGAACTCATCGAACAGTACTGTACACCCGGAACGGGGTGGAATCCTGGGGCGTCGTATGCATCACTGAAGTGGTACCAGACACACATGCACAAATGGCGCGAAGACGCCCTCCAAGAACGTGCCAATCCCCAGCCTGTTGACCTCAATCCCAGCAACGAGTATGCGGCAGCCATTATCAACGCCCTGATGGGTGGCGATGTCTTTCAATTCAATGGGAATGTGGCCAATCGTGGCTACATCGACAACCTGCCACACAACGCCTGCGTCGAAGTTCCTATTTTCGTGAATAAACATGGACTGCACCCCGTATCAGTGGGTAGTCTGCCTCCATCCGTCACCATGCTGACCAATCTGAGTAGCCAAATCGAAGAACTCGCCATCGCCGGCTGTCTGCATGGTGATCCCGTCATGATTTATCAAGCCTGTTGCCATGATCCGCTGACGGCAGCACGCCTTTCGCTCGCCGAAATTCGTCACATGGTCAACGACATGTTCGCGGCATCACGCGAATATTTACCGCAATTTAGTACACATACGGTCTAATTCGGCATCCAACGACAAGTTCATCGGGATATTCCGATACACTCATGCAAATATCCACATTTATGCACACATACTGACGTATACTATCAGTAGGGCGTATTAATGTAGGTGTGTATATGTATCAGGCATCAAATTCTTCAAACAATCAGTCATCATCACTTGGATGCTGTCTTTTTGGCTTCGTTTTTGCGATATTTGCGGGTATTTTTGTCTTGATAAAACGTGCTGCGTCCGCACTCTGGCGGGCGACACCACACATGATTCGCTTTTTGTACTACTTTATCGCCTGGCCAGTGCTTCTCTTTGAATACGCCTGGCGGCGTGGCGGGGCATTCCGCGTCTTTGGCGTCATCTTTGGCATTCTTTTTGCAATTCTGTACGCATCCATCAGTGCTGCTGGCAATCAGCCACGGGTAGCAACCATCGCCACGACAACGCCGACGAGCACTTCGGTGCCTATCACTGTCACACAGACCGTGGCACCGGCGAGTAGCGCGACTTCCGTATCGGCACCAACCATCACGGTGCCACAGACGGCGACTACCGGCACAACTGCCCTACCACAAGCAACCGATACGACCATTGCGGCGCCTGCGGCCACCGCCGTCCCACAGGCAACCGATACCGCCATCCCGCAACCGACTGATACGGCGATTCCCCCTCCCACAGACACAGCAATCCCCGCACCTGCGGCCACCGCAATTCCGCCAAGTAACCCTACGAATCAAAGCCCGGGACAAGCCATCGACCCCAGTTGGGTGGCCGTGCAAGTCCTACGTGTGGTGGATGGCGATACCGTGCATGTCAGCTACAACGGCGTCGATACCACCGTCCGCTTGATTGGTGTCGATACCCCCGAAACCGTCGACCCACGCAAACCCGTACAGTGCTACGGTGTCGAAGCCAGCAATTACACCAAAGCACAACTCAATAAACAATCCATTTATCTGGAGTTTGACCCGTCACAAGGAGCAACGGACAAATACGATCGCCTGCTCGCCTTCATTCGTCGCGCCGACGGCAGTAATTTCAACTACGACTTAATCGCCAACGGATATGCGTTCGAATACACCTACCAAGGCAACCCCTACCGCTACCAGAGTGAATTCATCGCCGCAGCCCGTGATGCCCGTGAAAACGGTCGTGGTTTGTGGGCAGCCACCACATGTAATGGGGTAACAGGATCGGTATCCACGTCCACCACGGGCGATACCGCCGGTCAAAGTCAAGGTGGCACTGCCGCCACGGCAGCACCCGTGTTGACTTCAGCCGACGAAGCCTTTCCATGCCAAGTGAATCAAATCAAAGGGAATCGTAATTCGCAAATCTACCATGTCCCTGGTGGCGCCTCATATGCCAAAACCAGAGCAAATGTGGAATGCTTTGACAGCGAGGCAACTGCCATTGCAGCCGGCTACCGCAAAGCCAAGCGCTAATTGCCGGCGACGGATGTGTGCTCTATAATCAAGGCATCCGTTTGCAGATCAGGAGCATACCGCAATGGCAATTGAGCTCTTTCGCAGTACGTGGGGTATCGATGCCCCGTGGGAAGTCGTATTCCCACAAATTTTTAGCCAAGGGTACCGTGGCGTCGAACTCGGCGTGCCACTCGAAGCCCACGAACAAGCCCGCCTGCGGGCCGCCTTAGATCAGCACCACCTTGACTATATCGCTATGGTTTTTAGCAATGGTGATACGCTCGATGCCCACATCGAGTCAACCACTCAACAAATTGCCGCTGCTATCACCTGTGGCGCCCGTCATATTACCCTGCACGGGTGGCGCGATAGTAGCTCGCAGAGCGATGGCAACCGCTTCATCGAAGCCGTATTACAACTCGAACAACAATTCGGCATCGCTATCGCCCATGAGACACACCGCGGGCGGCTTTTTTACAATCCATGGAATACCGACGCCTATCTGCAACGCTATCCAGATGCGCACATCTGTGCCGACTATAGCCATTGGGTTGTCGTGGCCGAACGGCTCCTCGATGATGCCGAGGATATCTTTGCGCGATGCGCCCAACACGCCATCCACGTGCATACCCGCGTCGGTCACGCCCAAGGCCCACAAGTCGCCGATCCCAGCCTTCCACGCTTTGCCGCCGAACACACCGCCCATGAACATTGGTGGCAACTCATCGTCAATGCCCGCACGAGTACTGGCCACGTCTTGACCATGACACCGGAATATGGCCCACCCGCCTATCAGGCTACAGACGTCGCCACCAACACGCCGGTACGCCCACTGACTGACATCGTGGCCTGGCAAACTGCGCGGCTACGTACACTCTTTGGCATCCACTAAACCGACATCATGCCAGCACAGGTGCGTCACACCTGTGCTGGCCGATTACACGAACAACCGCAATACTGCGGTGTAGTTGAGTGCCATAATCAGCAAACCGACCACCACCATCAACAGGCGCTTGGGGAGCTTGCCTGCAACAAACGCAGCCAGCGGGGCAATCAACATCCCCCCAAAAATCAACCCCACAACCGTTTCCCATGCCTGCACATTCACCAGAAATGCCAACGAAATTCCACTCACTAGCGTCACAAAGAATTCCGCCGCATTCACCGATCCAATCACGTGCTTGGGCTCGTGGCCGCTACCAAGCAATGTCGTCGTGGCCACCGGTCCCCAACCACCCCCACCGATGGTGTCGACAAATGCGGCTACAAACCCGACAATCGCAACTGCCCACCGCGACGTCACCGCGTAATGCACGTTGCCGATGGCTTTGACGACCAAATAACCACCCATCAGCGCCAAATACAGACTAATCCAGGGCTTGAGACTATTCCCGTCAAACCACGTCACCATCCATATACCCACACATGCCCCGATAACGCCGGGGATGACGAGTCGACGAAAGAGTGTCCGCTCGATGTTGCCGAACCGCCAATGACTCAAACCCGATGTCCCCGTGGTAAAAATCTCTGCCATGTGTGTGGCAGCCGTGGCGACTGCTGGCATCGACCCCGTTGCCAAAAGGAAACTCGATGCCGTGACACCATACGCCATACCTAACGCGCCATCGACTACCTGTGCAACCACACCAACCACAAATCCCCATATCAATGCATTGCCATCCATAGCATGCCCGGCTGCCTGCCAGCGCACATACGTGATCACCAGGGCAACAGCAGCCAACAATATCCACAAGACGATGATGATCCGTCGGCGCGGGATGCGTTCGTTTGTCATAGTATGTTTTCCCATAAATCCCACTGATTTTGTGTATTTTACACCATACAGCACGTCAAATGCATGGACGCATCGGCTACTTCAGGAGTGTTGCTGCGTGTTTCCCCGAGAGCAATGCGAGTGGGATGCCGCCACCGGGGTGAGTACCGCCGCCACAGTAGATGAGTCCAGCAATGGATGCATCGCGTTGTGTCGGCCGCACAAATGCGCTCGTGATGGTATTCGATGCGAGTCCATAGATTGATCCCGCTGGGGCATTGTACATACGCGCCAGATCGTTGGGGGTAATGATGTGTTGTACGCGGATGTGTTTGCGGAAGTCGGTCAACCCAAATTGCTCGAGCCGTGCCGCGAGCTGCGCGACATATGGTTCGGCGAACGTCTGCCAATCGACCCGCGACTGTTGCAGTGGTGGCACGTTGATGAGTGCAAAGATGTTTTGCCCACCTGGTGGGGCATGGTCGGGATCATACTGAATCGTGTGATTGAGATAAATCGTCGGGGTAGGGTGAATACGCCCGGCATCGGTATCTGCAAATTCCGCACGATAATCGGGTGAGTAACAAATCGTGTGATGGTCGAGTTGGTCATACTGTGTATCGATACCCCACAACACCACTAATCCACTGGTGGCAAGTTCACGTTTGGCCAAGCGTTGTGCCCGGGTTGTGCCACCATCGAGTAGCGATGCAAGAGTAATCTGTGGATCGACATTGCTAATCACGTGTGCTGTTTCGATGACTTCGCCCGTACTCACATGCACCGCGCTAACGCGGTTGCGGTGATGCGTGATGCGGGTGGCCCGTGTGCCCATGCGGAGTTTGACTCCCACACGTTGTGCCGTAGCCGTCAATACTTCGGCGATGCGGTACAAACCACCTTTGACATAGTACGCTCCCAAGCCAAATTCTGCCCAGGCGATCAGGTTGAAGGTGGCCGGAGTACGAAACGGCGACGACCCATTGTACGTGGCAAAGCGATTCATGACTTGCTGCAGCTGTGGACTTGCAAACGATGCATTCACCGCAGATGCCATGGTGCGCATCCCATCGAGTTTGGTGATTCCACGCAGGAGTTTGGGATTCAGGAGACTCCGCCATCCCGCAAATGGCGCATACAAGAATGTATCAGCACACAAATCCCAGAGTTGCTGGGCATACGTCATATAGCGCATAAAGTTGCCGACGTCGTGTGGATTTATCTGTGCAATACTGGCCTGTAATGCAGGCAGACTCGCATACGCATCAAACCGTGTCCCGTCTTGCCACAAGTAGCGACACGCCGACGGCAGTGCAATCACCTCGAGTTCGGCCGCCAGACTACTCCCTGCGGCCTGCAACAGATCATCCAGCACCCATGGCATCGTCAACAGCGATGGGCCGATGTCCCAGACATATCCGGCATCACGCACAATATTGAGTTTGCCACCCAGGGCGTCTCGCGCTTCGATTAATGTGGTGTCATACCCTGCCACCGCACAACGGATGGCCGCAGCCATCCCACCGAGTCCACCACCAATCACCACTACCCGTTTCATTAATTCCCTCGTCATCTGTGTTTGTGTTTGGTTATACCATAGCATGCATATAAACGCATATTCACAATACCTACGCCCGTCCCACACATGCCCCGGCGAAGCCCGATTGCGTAGGGGCGAATCTCATTCGCCCGTCCCACACATGCCCCGACGGAGTCATTTGGCATAGGTATTGATATTGATACACAATTTATGTTCAT
>CAZIKU010000111.1:0-6365 GCA_964539815.1 uncultured Klebsiella sp.
GTGGCACCAGAGGTTGCGGGTTCGAAACCCGTCGCGCACCCCATTCTACCCCCCAGTCGCTTTTGCGGCTGGGGGTGTTTGTTTGTCAGGTTTTTGTAAATCATATGTAATAGTATAGATATAATTTATGGTATAAATGCGCTAAAGTATGAGTAACTAAAGTGTTACTGGTTCTGTCATTTCTTGTAAGGGATTTCATGATACCCGCGTTTCCATTGGTGGTACTACTACTGTTTTTAGGAATAGTCATGACTACAGCGTGCACGGCACCATCACAGGTGCCAGCAGAGTCTGTTCCTGCCCGAACGGCATCGGTAACGCCTGTTGTTGTAGTTGACTCATTACAATCACCAATAACCACCCAAAGCAACCTACGCTATGCGTTTGGTGCATCAGATGAATATGGGCGAGCGTATCCGGGTTGGATGCTCGACAACGAAGCCGCGTCCATGCAACTCACGGCTATGGCCGATGGAGTCGTCGTGATGAATGTGCCGCTCTTGCTTGGGCGTACCGCATTTGTGCGCATTCAGCTCCGCAGTGAACGGTACGACATCGAATACATTGTGGCGAGCAAAAAGCCACTCCCGCTGCCTGCATTGTCACCACGCCAACAGGTTAGTGCCGGCGATATCCTCTACGAAGCGGTGATTACGGCCCCAGAATATGCAGCTATCAGTGTGGTAGATCGTGCCACCATGATGCATGTGTGTCCAACGGACATCATCGATACGACTGAGACCGTCGCACTCGAACAACGTCTGCACCGCCGTGCTGCAGAGTGGTGCGTCAGCCAACAGCTCCCCTACACCGATAGTGGACTCTTGATTCCCATCAAGGGATACGAGAACGCGGAAGTGATCGCGCCACAACCCACCGCAACCGATACTGCGCCGACAGCGACGGTGCTTGCATCGCCACAAGCAATGCCCCCTGCGACGCTTGTCAGCACACCACAGCCCACTGAAACAGGAGTCCCCTCGCCGACGTCTGTACCTGCAACAAGCGATGCCATGGGACCACTCATATACCCAGTCCGTGATATCGCACAGATTCGCATCATGGAAGCCTACAGCACGGATGCAAGTGCGCCGTGGGGATTTGCACACAATGGCATTGATTTCATGACCGATCGTGACCGCGAGCCAGTACTTGCGTCAGCAGACGGGACAATTACGCGCGTGGATGTGAAACAATTTCCGCCGCTCAATAACTGGCAAATCAATATTTCATTACGGGTAAATAACCGGTATACCATTGGCTATGTGTTTGAGCCAATGACAAGTGATGATACCGTCGGCCAGGCACAACAGACCTTGATATCAGTGAAAGTAGGACAATCCGTGCGTGCTGGCGATGTACTTGGTGAACTGATTGGTGGTGTGAATGGTGCACATATTCACTGGGGCATCACGGATGCAACGATTGATGGTGTGATTTGTCCAGCACCATTCCTCACTGATTCGCAACAACGCGAACTTTTATCACGGATTCCAGCGAATCCGGATCGACTTTGCTATCCGTAAGCGAGGTACATGACATGACAGCCGTACAACCAATAATTCCAGATGTACAACGCATAACACTCCCTACTGGAGTGACATTGAACGTCTATCAAGCCGGTACCGGACCTGACGTGTTGTTGCTGCATGGTACTGCTGGTAGTGGTATGTTCTGGAGCATACAAATTTCGCAACTTGTGGCTGCCGGATTCCGTGTGACAGCACCGGATGGGCGTGGACATGGAGAATCAGACCGCGCTAGCGATTATTCGACGGCAGCAATCGTGGCAGATGCAGTTGCACTCATCAAGGTAATGAATCTGCAAAAGCCGATTGTCATCGGGCATTCCATGGGAGGTGTCCAAGCCCTCAATATGGCTATTATGCGTTCTGAATTTGTGACCTGTGCCATTCTAGTCGACCCGGTGCTATTGCTCGCACCACGCGATGACGCGTATGTCAATGCCTTTCGTGCAGCGTGGCGCAATGATCTCGATACATGGCGCACAATGTCTTTTGCCGATTTGGTGGACTTTAAGCGAAAGGATACACCACATTGGCGCGAAGAGGTTGTTACACATTGGGCCAATACCAGAATGCACGTCGACCCAAACATATTGCAGTGGCTCGATGAACTAAAGGTGCCTATTTGGAGTTGGGTTACTCCTACGGAGGTGCCTATTCACATGATTTACTGTCAGGATAATGCGGGTGGAGTTGTCACACCCACACTCATTAAAGAGTTACGCGTGCCGTTACCGTTTTTCTCAGCTGCGGTCGTCCCAAAAGCCGGTCACTACATCCATCTCGACCAACCAGATGGGTTCATGCGCGCAGTCAAATCATTTCTTCATACCAAAAGACTGCTACCATAGAGTCGTACTGCTCGTTTTGTCTTGTGATACGAAAGAGTGTGCCGATGAGTACCCCAATTGCCCGTACGGTCACCGTGTCTACAGGGGTGACGTTGAACGTCTATCACGCAGGGAATGGCCCCGACGTGTTGTTGCTCCACGGTATCACCGGCTGTGGTCGTTACTGGAGTGAACAGATTACGGCGCTGGTCAATGCCGGCTATCGTGTGACTGCGCCCGATGGGCGCGGGCATGGCGAATCATCACGTGCAGATAGCTACCTCACCGCAGATATTGCGGCCGATGCTGCTGCGCTGATTGTGGAATTGGGTCTGCAAAAACCGATCGTCATCGGACATTCTATGGGTGGTGCACAGACCATGCATTTGGTGTGTACGCACCCCGAGCTCGTCTCCAAAGCCATCCTCGAAGACCCCGCCTTCTGGCCATTTGCTGCAGACGATGCCCGTATTGCCGAAATCCGTACTCCATGGGAAGCCGGCTTGCGCCAGTGGTTGACCATGTCGCATGCCCAGCTTGTGGCATTCAAACGCAGCGAGGCACCTCATTGGAGCGATGATGCGCTCAATCAGTGGGCCTATGCCAAACTCCACAACGACCCATTGGTGCTGCAGTGGCTCGACAGTGGCAAAGAGGCTATCTGGGCATGGTTCCGCCCCGTAGATGTTCCCGTGCTTTTGCTCTACTGCGAGCCAGAAAAGGGTGGTGTGATGCCTGCGGAATTCGTTGCAGCACTCCACGAACGCATGCCGTCATTGCGTGGTCAAGTTATCCCGGGTGTCGGGCACGAAATGCACCACGATAATCCGGCGGCGTTTACCGCAGCAGTGATGGCGTTTTTGCGTGCATAAAAACAATTGCCGGTACGGGTGGATGATACCCCACCCGTACCGGTTTGATTTTTATATGATGCATTGTAATACGAGAACACACTGAAGTCCCCACCGAGTGGCGGTGAAGCATGCAGTTACCAGGCATCATTCAAACAGGATGAATCAATGGCGTATGCTCATCGTAGTACAACCGAGTGTCATACGAATGTGCCACACACAAACCGATCGTGTTGGTGATACAAGAACATAGGAAGTCAGACAATGACAGAATCCAATCAACCCCTGAGCAGTGATCTCCTTGCTGCGGTCGAACAGCGCAACCGTGAGCATCGGGCCCATCGCGCAGGCTGGCTTCGCGCTGCGGTCCTCGGCGCCAATGATGGACTGGTATCGACGGCCAGTTTGCTGATTGGTATCGTTGCTGCTGGCCAAGATAATTTGGTCATTACTGCGGGCATTGCCGGCATCACCGCAGGCGCGATGTCGATGGCCGTCGGCGAGTACGTGTCGGTCAGCTCACAAACTGACATCGAGATTGCAGACAAAACGCTTGAAATCCAGCATCAAAAAATTGACTCGGTCGGTGAAGAGCTCGCACTCGCAGCCATCTATGTAGAACGAGGGCTCTCCGAGGAATTAGCCCGCGCCGTCGCCAAAGAACTCCACGCCAAAGACGGACTCAAGGCGCATCTGATTGACGAACTAGGCCAAAACGAAACAACCATCGCTCGTCCAGTACAAGCGGCGTTTGCGTCGAGTGTGAGCTTCGTCGTTGGGGGCATAATCCCATTTATCGGTGTCTTTGCGCCGACATTGGGTGGCAAAGCCTATGCCATCGTCATCATGTCACTCGTTGGTTTATTGCTGACGGGAATATTGAGTGCACGCACGGCGGGTTCACCACTCATAAAAACTACGATGCGTATCGTCCTCGGCGGCGTCATCGGCATGGCAATTACCGCTGGTGTTGGACAACTGGCACAGATATCGGGGATTTAGTCACCATCAGATACGCAATGGTGCCACGGAACGTCACTGGTCATAAAAACGAGCGCCCATACAGAATATGCCTACTGTCTACACGGGCACTCGGCAGATGACTGCGTGCGCACGTGGGTTGGCAATCCATCAGAGAAAACTCAACAACAACCAACTATTCAATCCAATAATCAGCACCGTGATGGTCCATGCCACAATTACTAACCAGCGTGGATTCACGAAGCGCCCCATCTTTAATTTGTCACTGGTAAAGGTGACCAAAGGGACCACCGCAAACCCGAGCTGGAGCGACAAAATGACTTGACTGAGTACGAGTAATTCACCAGTGCCGTGCTCGCCGTACCAGGCTGCGACAATCATGGCCGGAATGATGGCCAAGCTACGCGTGATGAGCCGTATCAACCAGCGCGGGAGGCGGATATCGAGGAATCCCTCCATCACGATTTGTCCGGCCAGTGTTCCCGTCAGGGTCGAGTTTTGTCCAGCAGCCAACAACGCGAACCCAAAGGCGAAGCTAGCCCCTATTGTTCCTAGTACGGGCATCAGCAAATGATAGGCGTCTGCAATGTCAGCAACGTTTTGGTAGGCAGTACCGTGGAACGCTGCCGCCGCTAGGATCAAGATGGCCGCATTGATGCAAAACGCAAACAAGAGCGAAATGGTCGAGTCAATCGTAGCGAATTTGATGGCTTGCGCCTGCCCAACTTCGTCGCGCGGATACGCGCGCGTCTGGACAATACTGGAGTGCAGATACAAATTGTGTGGCATCACGGTCGCACCCAAAATGCCAACTGCGAGATAGAGTGCCTCCGGGTTGTATACAATCTCTGGTGTCGGGATGAATCCGTTCAGGACTTCGGCAATCGCCGGTTGTGCCATCATGAGTTCGTAGACAAAACAGCCGAAAATAACAAATACCAGTCCTGCCACCAGAATTTCGAGATAGCGAAAGCCACGGTGTTGCAACAACAACACCACTAATACATCGACACCAGTAATAAGTACGCCATAAACGAGTGGAATGCCAAAGAGCAAGTTGAGTGCAATTGCCGCACCAATCACTTCGGCCAAATCACAGGCAATAATTGCAATCTCGCACAATATCCACAGCATGATGACCACGGGGCGTGGGTAGTGATCGCGACAGGCTTGGGCCAGATCGCGTCCGGTGACGATGCCCAGTTTGAGTGACAAATGTTGCAACAGCATCGCGATGAAGTTGGAGAGCAAAATCACCGACAGGAGCATGTAGCCGAACTGCGCCCCACCAGCGATATCAGTGGCCCAGTTACCAGGATCCATGTACCCAACAGCAACCATCAATCCAGGCCCGCTGTATGCCAACAGCGTACGCCAAAATCCACCATCGGCACGTATTGGCACCGAGGCGAATGCTTCGGGCAGCGTCGGTTGCGGTGCGGATTTACGCCAGCCGCGAGATTCGTCCGGGGACGAAGAATGTGGCATGTGTGCCCTTAATATAAAAAATTAGCCTTGCCTAAATTATTTATAACGGATGATGAAACATTCGTCAATACAGTGGGTGCGGAAGCGAATCAATCGATTCGTCTCCGCACCCATTCTCTGCAACCGATGCAACGACGGTTACGCTAATGCGGCCAAGGCGTGCATATCATCCTTGAGGTGGGCATACATGCGTTGGTAGATGGCATATACCTGATTATAGCGTGCGACACGCTCGCGATCCGGATGTGTGGTCGCCACGATGCGCACACAGCGAGCCACTGCATCATTGACATCCGCAAAATGTCCAGTGCCTACGCCAGCGAGCAACGCTGCCCCATACGAAGGACCTTCTTCGGCGGCGAGTGTTGATACCGGTGCGTTATAGATGTCGGCTTGCATTTGGCGCCACAAGGCACTTTTGCCACCGCCCCCAGTGGCGCGCACATCATCGGTGGGGACACCCAGCGCCCGCATGAGTTCGACACCATCGCGGAGCGAGAACGTCACGCCCTCCATCACGGCGCGTGCCATGTGGCCGATACCATGGCGGGTGGTCAGCCCCACAAAGGCACCGCGCGCCAATGGGTCGAGGTGTGGTGTGCGTTCCCCTGACAGATATGGCAAAAAGATCAATCCCTCGGCGCCGATGGGGACTCCAGCTGCGGCCGCAGTCAGTTCGTCGTACGACA
>CAZIKU010000112.1:0-6356 GCA_964539815.1 uncultured Klebsiella sp.
AAATCGATGCGAGCCGCGAGCGCATCGGTCTCAGCTTGCGCCGCTTGTTGCCCAACCCATGGGACACCATCGAGCAGCGCTATACCATTGGCCAAGAAGTCAGTGGCCCCATTACCAATGTGGCTCCCTTCGGTGCCTTCGTGCAAATCGAAGACGCCGTCGAAGGCCTCATCCACGCCAGCGAAATCGACGGCGAGGGTGCAGTCATCGCCCGCGACAAGTTGCAGCCGGGTCATGTGGTCAAAACCCACATCATCAGCCTCGACCGCCAGCGTCAGCGCATGGGCCTCAGCCTCAAGAAGCCCGAAGAAATCGCCCGCATCATCGCCGAGCAACAAGCTGCCGCCGCATCCAAGGAAGAAAGCGACGACGCTCCCGCTGCCGCCGAATAACCCCAAAACAAACGCCCGGACGGGGATTCCCCCGTCCGGGCGTTTTTGTGTCCGTTACTCCGCTTTTTTGACGGCGTGCCCACCAAAGCCCTTGCGCAAGGCGGCCAATACTTTGGCAGCAAATGAATGCGGCCGGCGTGAATGGAAGCGCTCGAACAGCGACAAGGTAATCACCGGTGCCGGCACATCGAGGTCGATGGCCGCCTGAATGGTCCAACGCCCCTCACCACTATCCTCGACGTAGCCCTTGAGTTGGTCGAGTTTTGGATCCTGCTGGAAGGCGGTTTCGGCGAGTTCCAACAGCCACGAACGCACCACACTGCCGTGATTCCATACCTTGGAGATGGCGTGCATGTCGAGGTTGAAGTCTTTGCGTGCCTGCATAATCTCGAACCCTTCGGCATACGCCTGCATCATGCCGTATTCGACGCCGTTGTGCACCATCTTGACGAAGTGCCCACTGCCCACTGGTCCACAGTGCAAGTAGCCGTCTTTGGGGGCCAAATCAATGAAGGCCTGCTCGAGGCGCTTGACGACGGCGGTATCGCCACCGACCATCAAACAAAAGCCCAATTCGAGCCCCCAGATACCCCCCGAAGTCCCCTGGTCAATGTAATTGATGCCTTTGGCGGCCAACACGGGGGCACGACGCAGGTCGTCGTTGAAGTTGGTGTTGCCGCTGTCGATGATGGTGTCACCCGGGCTGAGCAGTGGCACGAGATTCTCGATCATCTGCTCGGTGGTGTTGCCCGATGGCAACATAATCCAGATGGCACGTGGCGTGGGCAACGCGGCAACCAATGCGGGTAGGTCGTAGGCCCCGACGGCGCCGTCTTTCTCGAGCTCGCGAATCGGATCATGACTCCGATTATTGACGACGACGCGATGCCCGTGGCGCAACCAGCGTTTGGCCATGCCGGCGCCCATGCGCCCGAGTCCGATAATCCCGATGTCCATGTCTGCTCCTTTGCGTCAGATGAAAAAAATCACCGGACATCGATTATAGCATCGATGCCCGGCAAACAATGGAGCGGGAGACGAGATTCGAACTCGCGACCTAAACCTTGGCAAGGTTTCGCTCTACCAACTGAGCCACTCCCGCATTGCGTTGAAGCCATGATACCACAGGCAAACGGCAAATGCAAATTGAATTTGCCCCAAATAGCCACGACGTTGGCGCAAATCCACCAACGTCGTGGCTGACACGGCATGACTACCGGTTGGCGAGGGCCTGGGTGATACCCTCGATTAATGCTTTTTTCTCAAGATCAGTCAGTCGTGCATCACTGTGGATGAGGGTGTAATATGCCGGCGGCATTTCCCCGTTTTCGATGTGTTCATGTGCATGTTCGGCCAAATTTGCCCCTGTCACGGGGCCTTCGGCATCTGCATCATGATGATGCGTACTGTGTGCAATAGTGCTGGCGATATCCGAAAAATTCAGCGCAGCTCGCCCTTCGTCCACATGGTGGATGGTCCACCACGACAACGGTGCCACGGAGGCATACCATGGCCAGACTGTTTCGTTGCTATGGCAGTCAAAACAGGCTTTTTTGGCGATGGCAAGTGCCTGCGGATCCGTGAACACGATGCCATCAACGACCGGTGGATTACTGCGTGTGACCGGGACAAACTGAATCAACCCCAATATGAAAATCAATCCCATCAGGATGCGACGTGCATTCATCATATGCTCCTTCAATGGCATACATACGTGTACACCATGCTATGGCGTGTGTCGATGTGTGGTGAAATGTGCAAATGATGACGTTAGCGCGGGGGAGGAGTATGTGGCGGCAATACCATGCCATGCAGTGGATTGATGCCAATGTGGAAGTGCTTGGGGAGTGTCTGTACAATCAGTACCATTACCCCAAACAATGCTCCTAAATGTAGGGCAGGTGGGATGAATGGAATGCTATGTACGAGTGGCATATGGGTATCAAGGTGTGATTGCGGCGCCGACATATCGCCCATGGTACAGTGTGCCATATGGTGATCCGACTGGTGCAACAACAAACAATGCACCATGCAGGCATACGGCAGGGCAAAGACCACTGCTAGTGCTAATGCGATGATGCCGATGTCTCGCGCCCGTCGTATCACAATCACACGATGTACTCCTTGTGGCATAGTATATACCACAATCTGTGCCCATATGGCACAGATTGTGGTTGCAACATCCTGTATGGGTTGTGTGGGATGTCGTGTTTATTTGTGGTTGAGTAGGGCGTCGTTGATGCCTGCAATCAGGACTGACTTTTCTTCTGCAGTGAGTACCGCATCGGTATGGATGAGTGTATAGTATCCAGGAGGCATTTCGCCTTCATTGATGGTATCTGCAGCTTCTTCGGTCAAGTCGGCAGCCGTGACCGGCTCACCGGCTTCGGGACCGAATTCGCGGGTTTGTGCCAGTGTGGCAGCTACATCGGAGAAGTTGAGGCGTGAGCGCCCTTCTTCAACGTGATTGAGCACATACCACGAAAAGGGTGCAACCTTTGAATACCACGGCCACACTGTCTCGTTGCTATGGCAGTCATAGCAGGCTTTTTTGGCGATTTGCTCGGCCTTGGGGTCGGTAAAGACGACAGGATCTGCAGCAGGGGGATTGGTGTAACTCACCGGAATGAACTGAATGGCAGCAACCAGCACGACTAGCCCAATCATGACGCGACGCAACGTGAACATGCTCATACTCCTCATAAAAAACCACGCTTAGCATACACAAGCAAGATGAGAATTTGTAGTGGATAATGAGCAAATATATATATTCTCAAGAAATGTATGTAATGGTGTATTGGTGAATGACGTGCGTTGCTATGAATATCGATAAGTTTTGTATATCAGATAATTTGTCAGCATTAGGTAATATCTCTGTCTTACCATGATCAAAGAGAACATGATAAAATATTTGGTATCTGTCTGAGATGAAATGATGTATGAACGACTTTCTACCAATTGACAGTGTCGTCACTGGCACACTATCTGAATACCGCATCCTCGGCCTGGTGGGGCGGGGTGGCATGGGTGCCGTCTATCGTGTCATGCGTTTGGCAGACCATACGGTATGGGCGCTTAAAGAAATGCGTCCTACCGAGGATATGCGTCCCGTCGATGATGCCGATCAGCGCCGGCTCTTTTTGCAAGAAGCCGAGTTATTGCGCACGCTGGCGCATCCCAATTTGCCGGCGGTATCAGAAATATTTGTCCAAGACGGACGCCCCAGCATTGTGATGGAATTCGTGGCCGGGCAGACGCTTGATGAGCGTATCCGCGTCGCGAATGCTGCCTTAGCTGCACCACAAGTCATTAGTGTGTGTATCCAGGTGGCACGTGTCTTGCACTACATGCATACGCGTACGCCACCGATCATCTACCGTGATGTCAAGCCTTCCAATATCATGTTGCGTGCTGACCGCGTCATCAAGCTCATTGACTTCGGTGTAGCGCGTACCTACAAGCGGCGCCAAACCAAAGATACGGTGGCCATGGGATCGGCCGGTTATGCCCCACCCGAGCAATACGGCAAAGGGCAAACTGACCCACGTTCGGATGTCTACGGAATGGGTGCCACGCTGTTGCATTTGCTCACCAACATCACGCCGGTGCCGCTCCACCAGCCGACTGTCGGGTCGATTCGGCGCTTGAATGCCACGGTCAATAGCGACCTCGAGCAAATCATCATCAAGGCGATGGAGCACGACCCCGACAAACGCTTCCAGACCACCAATGACATGGCTGATGCCATGATTTCCTGTCTTGCCGAGCCATATATTGATCCTACTGCTGGTGTGATGCCTCCGGCGATTATCCCTGCTGGTCATACCGACGGCGTGCAAGCCTGTGCCAACTGTGGCCACATCAATCGTGGTGATTCGCGCTTCTGTAACAGCTGTGGCATGCCACTTGGTGCGCATGTGCCACGCTCGTTGTTGTTGATTGTGGCGTCGCCGCGTGGTTCACATCGTGTGCGCCTCGATCGTTTCCCGGCTCGTATTGGTCGCCGTGATGCTGCCCAACGCCTCTACCCCGAAATCGACTTGGCCGATTACGACCGTGGTGTGGCGTCACGCAATCACGCCTTGATTGTCGAACAAGACGGCGAGCATCTGCTCGAAGACTTAGGCTCCATGAATGGCACATTGCTGAATGGCACGCGTGTGCCACCTCATCAACCACAACGGTTACGTCCTGGTGATCGCATTCGCATCGGTGAAGTCGAAATCGAATTTCGTTGGGAGTAGGTATATGCAACCACGAGTATTAATATTACGTGCTGCAGGGATCAATCGTGATGGCGACGCGGCTCGCGCCGTTACCATGGCTGGTGGGCAGCCCGATTTAGTGCATATTGGGCGAATTGTCGATGGCAGTGTTTCACTATTTGATTATTCCATGGTCATCGTACCAGGGGGCTTTTCGTATGGTGATCATCTCGGTGCAGGGCGCTTGTTGGCTGTCGATTTGACGCACCGTCTCGGTGACGCCATGCAGCGCTTTGTCGAGGATGGGCGCGCCGTACTCGGCATCTGCAACGGGTTCCAAGTCCTCGTCAAATCTGGTTTACTCCCTGGCAATGTGCAGGCATCGCTGACACACAACGCCTCACAGCGCTTTGAGTGTCGCTGGGTGCGCCTGCAAGCCCAACCCAGCCATTGTGTCTTTACGCATGATATGACTGACCCTATCGAGGTGCCCGTCGCACACGGTGAAGGGCGTTTTGTCACCCGTGACGACAGTGAACTCCAGCAGCTGCGCACCAACGGCCAAGTGGCATTTTGTTACATTGATGACGCCGATCGCCCCACCGAAGCCTACCCTGCCAACCCCAACGGCTCGCGCTATGGGATTGCTGGTGTCTGTGATACGACGGGGCGCATCCTAGGCTTGATGCCCCACCCCGAAAATGCCATCGTGCCGTGGCAACATCCACGCTGGACGCGCGAGCAACGCAACCATGGCGATGGTCTGGCCTTGTTCCGCAACGGCATCTCGTGGGTGCAACATATTTAGGAACCATACCATGCGGGTGTTAATTACTGGCTCAAGTGGGCAAATCGGTACCAATCTGGCCCTGCGTCTCCTCGACGCAGGGCATACTGTCTTTGGTGTCGATCGTCGTCCAAATAGTTGGACAGATCGCATCCCCACCTTGCTCCAAGACTTGAGCATGCCTTACCGTGATTTTGCGGGGGGGATTGGCAGTGCCCAGTACCCTGCCTGTGATGTGGTAGTGCACCTTGCTGCCAACGCCAAGGTGCATGAGTTGGTACAACAGCCGCATCGGGCATTAGAGAATATCACAACCACCTTCAACGTACTCGAATACTGTCGCCACCAGCAGCTGCCCATCATTTTTGCTTCGTCACGCGAGGTTTATGGTGACATTCACCGCTATCTGACGCCTGAGCAAACTGCTGACTTTGCCTATACTGAGAGTCCATATTCGGCCAGCAAAATCGCTGGTGAGTCACTGGTGTATTCGTATGCACGGTGCTATGCATTACCATATATCGTCTTCCGTTTTTCCAACGTGTATGGGCGTTACGACAATGACATTGCACGCATGGAGCGTGTGATTCCGCTCTTTATCCGCGAGCTGGCAGCCGGGCGACCGGTGACCGTCTATGGGCGCGACAAAATGCTCGACTTCACGCATGTCGATGATTGTGTCACGGGGATTGTGCGTGGCATCGAAGTGCTGCATCAGCGGGGCACGTCTGCGGCCACCATTAATTTGGCATATGGGCAAGGCAATACGCTCGTCACCATGGCCGAATATGTGGCGCAGGCACTCGGTGTCACGCATCCCGATATTCGTGTGGAAGAAAGCAAGCGTGTCGGTGAAGTCACCTACTACATCGCTGATTTGACCCGCGCCCACGAACTCCTCGGCTATGCGCCGACAATATCGCTATCCGATGGCATTGCGCGTGCGGTGGCGTGGCAACGAGCAGTTGGGGC
>CAZIKU010000113.1:0-6294 GCA_964539815.1 uncultured Klebsiella sp.
TGTAGCCGCCATGGCGATTTTGGCATTTATTGGACTTGCGGCACTTGCCGATACACTGGATGCCGCTAGCAGAGCCGCTATCCAGCGCAGTACGATTCTGGTAGCGGCACTTATTTTCATCATGCTGCCCGTCCTCTTACTGCGCACCAGCCGCAACATGCTCTTTGGTGTGGTACGACTCGTCGTGCCATCACGCTGGCGCACGCGATTCGACGGCATCACCCAACAATTTGATGCGCTCGACATCTCGGCGCGGAGCGCGGCAGTCCTCGTCCTGAGCACGTGCATGTCTGGTCTTTCGACGGCCATTCGCATCGCACTCCTTTTCACCGCAATGGCGCTCACCAACATCCCACTTGCAGCGGTACTTGGATCCACCGGACAAATTGCGCTGTTGCAGGCATTGCCTATCAGCGTATCAGGAATTGGCATCCGCGAAGCTGTGCTGATTGGCTTGTTACAAGCACACGGCTATGCGAGTGCCTATGCCATCGCCTTGTCTGGACTTTTTCTCATTATTAATGTGGAACATATCATCGTAGGATTTTTGGTGTCGTTACGGTACCCTATCCCCTCTGGAGATGACCAAAATGCCTAATTGGATTCGCGTATCATGCGTGCTGTGCATGCTCTGGATGGGTGTTGCATGTGCTTCACCACAATCCTATAGTGGTCAAAATGATGGCTACACGGCGACTGTAACCCTGTCACAACAACCTCGTACAAATTTCGCACAGACGGCGACAGTCACCATCACGAAAGATGGCCAAAACGTGAATGCGGGTATGGTAGCCTGCGATCTGCAGATGACCGGCATGACCATGGGCAGCAATCGTCCGTTGGCCGAGCAAAACGCGGATGGCACATATCGCTGCGATCTGCTATTCACAATGAGCGGGGAATGGTCGATTGTCATTCATGGGAGTATTGACACACAGCAGTTTAAAATCAGCATTCCCAATATCATTGTCAGTGAATAACAAAACCCGGCGTGCTTGATGCACGCCGGGTCAGAACGTCGCTTTAATCCCCGAAGATAATACCAATCCCTTTGGACGTCCGCACCAGATCGCTGTGCGGACGAATCGTTTTGAGGTGACTCACGGCTTCGGCCATGGGGACGGTCGTAATGTCCTGTGCATTCAACGAGACCATCTCGCCGGTAATCCCCTCGTGCAACGCACGTACGGCAGCCGCACCAAATCGCGTCGACAAAATGCGGTCGTACGGCGTGGGGGTACCACCACGTTGTAAGTGGCCAAGCACCACACAGCGCGCCTCTTTCCCCGTCAATGCTTGGAGTTGCTCAGCTACGGTCTGACCGACACCACCGAGGCGATTACCGGAATAGATTGGTTTGCCACCTTTGGGGAACGCCCCTTCGGCAGCAACGATGATATATGATGTATGACCGGCTTCTTCTCGTTTGGAGACATGTTCGGCAATTTTGTTGATGTCAAAGGGGATTTCTGGGATTAAAATGGCGTCAGCCCCACCAGAAATACCACAGTGTAACGCGATCCATCCCGCATGACGTCCCATGACTTCGAGGATCATGACACGATTGTGACTCGCAGCAGTGGTATGCAGGCGATCGAGTGCTTCGGATGCAACCTGGAGTGCGGTATCGAAACCGAAGGTACGATCCGTGCCCGCCAAGTCGTTGTCGATGGTTTTGGGCACACCAATGACCGGAGCGCCCATTTTGCTCAATTCCAATGCAATGGCATGCGTGCCTTCACCGCCGATAGTAATCAAGCCAGCCAAACCGAGTTTGGTAATGTTGTTGTAGGCCTCGAGGTAGGGGTCATCGATTGCGCCGACCACGCGCGGGCCGTTGAAGTGTCCACGGTTGGTGGTGCGCAAAATCGTGCCACCCAAGGACAAGAGCCCACTGACATCTTCGTCGGTCAGCACACGCAACCGCGGCGTCCCGAGTAACCCTTCGAAGCCGTCTTCGACACCAAGCATCTCATAACCGAGCGTTTCACCCATTTTGACCGCAGCCCGGATAACTGCATTGAGCCCTGGCGCATCGCCACCACTGGTAAGCATGGCAATCCGGCGTTTGTGGTGTGCAGACATACGAGTTCCTTTCTTGACACGTGTCATACTTGCCCTCCAAAGAATGGCTGGCGACACTGCCAAGACCATATTGACGCACGTTCTGGCGGCGATTATACGGCGATTAGGCTGATTGTGCAAGCCAATCGCGCACCGCGAGCACGTGGGGCAACTCAATCCACTGTCGTTCTTCGGCAGGGACATCGACATGTTCGTGTTGCCATGTCAAGTGATAGGGTACATGAATTGCATGTGCGCCAATCGCCAAAATCGGCAATATGTCCGAACGCAATGAATTCCCAACCATTAGAAATGTTGTCGGGTTGATGTCGTAGCGACGCAATAAACGCGCATAGGCAGCGGGTGTTTTGTCGCTCACTACATCGATATGGGTAAAGTATTCGGCCAATCCCGAACGTGCTATTTTCGCTTCTTGGTCAAACAAATCACCTTTGGTGATCAGCATTAAGGTATAGTCTTGAGCAAGCGCTGGAATGACATCCGATACATGCGGTAACAGCGTGAGCGGGGCATGGACCATGGCACGTGCAAGTTCGATGATTTGGCCTATTTCGCTGCCTGGAATCGAGCCATGAGTGATTTGTATCGCAGTTTCAATCATCGAAAGAGTAAATCCTTTGATGCCATAGCCAAAGAATGCCAAATTGCGTTGCTCGGTTTCGTAGAGTTCTTGGGCATCCCAATCAGGTCGATATTTGGCCAACATGGCAATGTATTGGGCTTGTGCGGCAACGAATAGATCTTCGTTGGCCCACAACGTATCATCGGCATCAAATGCTACATAGGATATTTTTTGCATACCATCCCTCCTTGATGTGATTATACATGTTTCACCTCATCCAAACGATTTGTATGATTTTTCAAACGCACATATGTGGACATTAATTTTGTTACGATGGTAACAAGACTAATTACGTAATAGGAGCGTTCTCATGTGGATGAAAACGTGGCGAATATGCATGATTCTACTCATGCTGCAATTGATGTGGCCGGTGCGTCAGAGTCAAGCAGCCGGTGCAATGTCGATTAGCAACGAACTGACCACCAGCACACGCTTTGTTGATGTGGCTGTTGGTGATAACCACACCTGCGCCCTCAAAGCCAATGGCAGCGTGATGTGTTGGGGGTACAACGGCGATGGACAACTCGGGATCAACGATTCATTGCTGCGCTACAGCCTTTATCCCGTCGATGTCGTTGGGTTAAATGATGCGGTAGCGATTAGTGCCGGCGGCAACATCACCTGTGCCATCAAACGAGATGCAAGCCTCGCATGTTGGGGGACGGGATTCTACACCACGAGTACCGGCTGGGAAACCCGCTGGGTACCCACGGTGATTGCCGGCATGCGTGATGTGGTCAATATTGCTGTGGCAGGGCAAGGCATCTGTGCCAAGCTTACCAATGGTGCAGTGTATTGCTGGGGATATAACCAATACAACAACGAATACTGGATGCCAATCGCATCAAGTGGGTCTTCGCAGACATATTACCCACGTGTCTATGTGAGTGGCGATGTCAAGGCATTTGCAATTCGCAACGTATCAAATCCTGATACCAATCGCCGGTTTTGTATGCTTAGGTTCGATGGACGATTGTCGTGTGGTGGTTCAAACTTCCAAGACCAACTGGGTATTGGCACGGCAACAAACTCCAATCACAGCATGCTGGCTGTACTGGGGCTCGGGAATTACGTAAGCAAATTCGGGTTGGTCGCACAAGGCGGATGTGCGGTACTCGTCGACCAGACCGTCAGTTGTTGGGGTGGGAGTTTTGGCACTCCGGCGGTCAATTACCCCGTCCCCGAACCAATGGTCGATGTGATTGGTTCGGCGGCAAATCGGTTTTATTTCGTGGGCGTATCAGGCAAAGTGTACGCAGTCGGCGACAACTTGAATGGCGTGCTCGGTATCAACAGTATTATCAACCCGTGGAATACATTGACCGAAATCCCTGAACTGTTTGGGGCGCGACGCATCGTAGCACCAGACATCCCACCGAGTCAACACGGATGTGCAGTGCTGGCCAATGGGCGCATCCGCTGCTGGGGACACAATCCGTGGGGGCAACTCGGCAACGGCACACAGAGCGGCTCGTACTTCCCGGTTAATATCGCATTACCCGGTGAGCCAGTCATCAATTCGGTGACCACCAACGAAGACACCCTCAGTGATGCGATTCGGATTCGCCGCCACCCCGAAGATGGTCCTGAAACTGCATTTATCCGCATAACACGCGTCATCGGTGGCACACTGTACCGTGCGGATGGCACGACCCCGGTAGCAGTAGGGAGTTATTTGCCGATTAGTGATACCGAACGTGGATTACGCTTCCTACCCAGCCTCAATTTGAATGGCATAAACGCTGGCGCAGTGGCTGTCCAAGCGTCAACCAAAGCGAACATCACCGGTGTGAGTCCAATCGTGGTAACTGCGACCGTCAGCATTAATGCGATGGCAGATCCCCCACTTGTCAGCAACGCACTGACCGATGAAGACACACAATCGTATGATGGACTTGTCATCACCCGCAATCCGGTAGACGGCGCTGAAGTCACACATATGGTGATTACCGGTTACTCGGGTGGCCAACTCTATATGCCCAACGGCACAACGGTTATTCCCGTGGGGAGCGTCATTGACGCAACAACTGCTGGCTATGGACTGCGCTTTACGCCAGATGCCAATCGTACACAGCCTGGCAGTGTCACGGTACGTGCAGCCACTTCGGCCGCAGGAGATGGTGCGAGCGAGTCAACCACGGCAACCGTTACAATTCGGCCAATCGTGGATGGTGCACCACAAATCACCGGTGCAACCAGCAAAGAAGACGAAATGAGTCGGGCTGATATTGTGATTACGCGTAATGCGCTCGACGGCGATGAAATCCGGTTTTTCCGCATATACACGACCCTGCCAGGACGACTGTACTTGAACGATGGTGTGACGATGGTCAGCAACGGCGGGTTCGTTTCTGCAGCAGCAGCGAATGCCGGGCTCCGTTTCCGCGCCAATCCAAACATCTTTGGCAGCTTCTCGATTCAGGCACAAGCAGCCACATCACCGACGGTCGATGGAGTCGGCGGTGACATTGCAACAGCCACACTCGTCATCACACCAGTTGCCGATACACCACGCATTAGCGCAGTGAATGTGGACGAGGGCGCAATTTCATCAAATGGCATAATCGTGTTGCCCAATAGCGCTGATGGTGCTGAAGTAACACACTTCAGAATCGCCAGTATTATTGGTGGGACTCTTTATCTGGGCGATGGCGTTACCACACTAGCAGTGGGTCAATTCATCACTGTTGCCCAAGGGGCAGCAGGGTTACGCTTTGGCGCACCGTTGGCATCGATGGGTAATGGCCAAATCGAAGTACAGGCGGCTACCGCCGCCAATCCGCTTGCTGCCAGCACGACGCGTGCACTGGCAACGATTACGATTAACGATCGCACCCCACCCATGATTTTGACACCGTACGACATGATATTGAATGCGTACTACGATAGCGGAACGGCCGTCTCATTCACGATTAGTGCAAGTGATTTGCGTGACGGTGATGTATCGGTAACGTGCGACAAAAACTCCGGCATTGTGTTGCCTGTGGGCGTCAATGTCATTCGCTGTACTGCCCAAGATAGCAATGGGAATGTGGCAAATGCCTCATTTACCGTAGTGATTCAAAAAATCGCACCCGCTGTCCAGCTCAGTCCTATCGAGACCGTATCTGGCAGAGATGTATCGTTACGTTGGAGTCTCGCAGAAGCAATCGCACTGCCATACAAATACGAAATCCAGCGGCGCGCACTCCCAAGTGGGGAATGGATGACTGTCCAGCGCGAAATCACCAATCGCGATGCCATCATCCGGAGTATCGGTGAGATAAGTTATGCATTTAGAGTGCGCGCATATCTCAATGATGGCACGGTCGGTGCCTGGTCGAATGTGGTGAATACAACGATCGATGAAACACCACCGAGTCTACAAGCGTTTATCAACCGTGGACAATCAACAGGTCTAAGTGCCGAAGCCACAACATCGAACCGTGTCCGCCTCTCTTTGTCAACTACCACAAATGACCCGGCAGTCATGTGGCGTTGGAGTGAGGATGGCACAACGTTTAGTGCATGGCAATCATTTACGACTCGAAGTGACATCACCCTGAGTGATAGCGATGGGTACAAAGAAATTCGCATCGAGGCCCGCG
>CAZIKU010000114.1:0-6280 GCA_964539815.1 uncultured Klebsiella sp.
GGATTGCAATTTTTTACGCAAAAAGAAAAGAAAAAGCGTAGGGGAAAAGGCACGCCATGACGACTGTGGCAGGGATTCAGTGCACGCCGACTTTCGGCATGCGTCGCATCGCTTGCGCCAGTGCTACCGTACACTTGGTCGGGGTATCATGAAATGACACCCCGACGAGCACGCAACCATTACGTGCAATTCTTCATTTTTCATTGTTCATTCTTCATTTCCTCGCACCGTCGCCACCACCCGCGCCACTGCCGCATCGATGTCGCGTGCCGCAAATTCGCAGGCGGCCGCCATGGCATGCCCACCGCCTCCCAACGCCTGTGCGAATGCGCGTACCGAGCAGGTGCTGCCGGCACAGGTGCGGAAGCTGACGCTGTAGGTGCCCACCTCGCGCTCGGTGACGGCAAAGACGAATTGCGTGGTGCCGATGTTGCGGATGAGCATGGCACCGTTGAGTCCGCGCATCTGGGCATCGCTCAGCCCGGCAGCGAGTTTTTGGGCGCGGGTCACCGTCACATAGGCGTAGGCGGGCTCGACCCGCAACGACGCCAGATACAAGCCTTGGATGATGAAATCGGTGACCGGGCGGTTGCGCTCGAGTGTCTCCACCAGCTGATAATACGCATCGACCCCGTACGTGCGTACGAAATCCTGTACGATGGCCAATGTAGCATCGAGATGCGCATCGCGGAAGCGGAAAAAGCCGGAGTCGCCTAGCACGCCCATCACCACCCCCGCAAAGGCGCTCTGGCTGAGTGGTACGGCGTCGTGCTGGAGTAGCGCATAGACCAGTGCTGCCGCCGACTGGAATGTGGTGTCGACACAGGCGATGGGCGTGGTCACCTCGACCTGATGGTGGTCGACCACCGCCCACGGGACGTCGGCAGGGAGCTGCACATCGCGCTGGCTACTACAGCGCCCCACCGCCGCCACATCCACCAACACCACGGCATCGCCGGCGTGGTACACGAGCTGGGCCGGATCACAGTGCTGATAGAGGTCGGCGTCGTACGCGTTGAGTACCTGCAACACGTTGGGCGCGGGGCGGTCGGCACCAATGATGCGCAGGGTACAACCTGGGTGGATGTGGCGAATCCAGGCGGCCATGGCCATGTTGGCGCCGACCGCATCGAGGTCGGGTGAGGTGTGCAGGCAGAGCCAGATGCGTTGCTGTTGTACGACAAACGCGCGAAATGAGTGGACGAATGTATGCAGTGTCATGCCCGTTGCATTCATGCGCGATACTTCTTTCTGGTACACTATTTTTACAAAAGAAACAGACAAATTGTACCACGCACTGCGTCACCATAAATTTGGTATTTTTTACATATTATTTGGCCATCATTCGTGCTAGATTTGAAAAAAGGGTGCAAGGAGTCAACAATGCAAATTCCCATCCATGCCACAGACCACGCCTACTACGTCGCCTTTCGCATCGAGCGCATCTTGATGGTGAATGCGCTGGGCGAATACCGGCAGCTCTATGCGACCGCACCCGAATACCTGAGTGGCGTCACCATCATGCAACACACCGAATTGGTGGGGAATTTGCTTCAGAGTGGTGACGAGCGTTTCACCTACGAAATGCGCATTACCTCACATCCCAATAGTACTGTGCCCAATCAGGGGTACATTGACGTGCACTGCATCATCGCCATACGCAGCGAAGCGCAGGCAGAGGCGCACGAATACGCCCTACGCATCTATCGGCTCTTTAATGCGCATTTTCGTGATGTGGTGTGGGTGGTGGTCGCCGATGTGGCCGCACTCCTCGCAGACAACGGTGCACGACATGCGGTGTCGTTGCTGCGCAAAAGTGGTTTTATTGTGAGCGACCGTGCGGAATCACCGCACACCTATGGATTTGTGGCACGTCCAATGACACCTGCCCGCTCACAGCAGGCGACCACCGATCGCATGTTTTTTATGAGTGCGTTTGTGGCGAGTGGGCGGCAATCACATGCGCTGTTTGAGTACATGCTCCAGCATCCCCATTCCGTCACCGTCAGCATCCGACTCCAGCGCACACAGCTGAGTGCGGCCGAGCTGCACTTTTGTCAGACAAACCTCGATACCTATAGTGACATGCAAAAGTACCCGGCTGCCGTCACCAATCAACTGGCCCAGTACCAACAACTCATGAACGGCATGTTGGTACGCAGTTATGCGCTGGCAGCGCTGTTGAATATCGACATCGTGTCGCCACAATTCATCCCCGAACAACTCATCAGTCTGGTGGGGAATCTGATTACACAGCCGGCAGGTGGCGTGGATATGCAGCAGCAGCTGCAATATGCGGGCGGCTACGACATCGTCCATCACAGCGACTACTTACCCGTGGTCAACGCCCTTGCACAAGTGAGCATGCGCCCCATCGACAAATCACTCAAACCAGAAATTGACCGCTTGCCCCACATCGTCGATGTCAACGAAGCAGCGGTGGCATTCCACATTCCACGCAGCAGTCTGACGCCCATCCCGGGCATGCAGATGCAGTCACACCGCCAGTTGCGCCCACCCAGCGATTTGAGTGATACGGGTACGGTGATTGGGCAGTACAACGAGCACGGCATCACCAAACCCATCCACATCAGCGAAATCGATCGCACGCGCCACGCCTATATCATCGGCCAGACGGGGACGGGCAAATCGACGGTGCTCAAAAGCATGGTGCTCGACGACATCGCCAAAGGGCGCGGCGTGTGTGTCATCGACCCGCACGGTGACCTCATCAACGACGTGCTGGCACAAATCCCCGTCGAGCGGCGCGACGATGTGATTGTGGTGGATCCCACCCAGAGCGACTACCCGGTAGGGATTAATGTGCTCGAATACAAGACACCCGAAGAGCGCGAAACCGTGTTGATGCTCTTTTTCAGTATGATGAAACAACTGCAACGTGACAAAGGTGAGCAACACGCCCGTTGGACCAGCCCGGGGTGGGAACGCTATACCCGCAATAACTCGTACTGGGTCACACAAGACATCAACGACCCGGGTACCGTCATTGAGTTCCATCAGATGATGGAGAATAGCGAATATTACAAGCGCTGGTTGCCCATCGATAAATCCGATAGCAAGCTTGTAAGCTGGCAAAATGAATTAGAAGCCATCGTAAACATGCACAAAACCAACGAATCACATTCGTTGAGTACATCGGTGAATAGCCAGTTCGATGATTTCATCTATGACACGCGCTTACGTCTGATATTTGGACAAAAAAAGTCAACCATTGATTTTTTTAGTGCCATGAACACGAAAAAAATCATCATGGTCAACTTGTCGCGTGGGTTGTTGAGTGAAACAGCATCAGCATTTTTGGGCTATATCATCATCACAAAGCTACAACAGGCCGCCCTCAAGCGTGCCGAACTCCCTGCCCAACAGCGCACCGTCTTTTCAATTTACGTGGATGAATTCCAGAATTACACCACCGAGAGTTTTGTGTCGTTGCTGTCGGAATCGCGCAAATACGGCATCGCCTTGACGCTGGCCAATCAGTTTTTGGCGCAGATTGAAAACAAGCGCATCATATCTGCCATTCTGGGCAACGTGGGCACGATTATCGCATTCCGCGTCGGCATCAAAGACGGCGAAGAGCTGGTACCGCGCTTTGCCCCAGAAGTCACCCCCAACGACCTCATCAACTTGCCCAACTGGCAGGCCTATGTGTCAACCCAGGTGCACGGGCAGAGTCGGCGCCCGTTTAGCATGCAGACCATCCGCCCGCGCGAGGAGCTCGATTTGCGCGTGCAGGCGGCGGTGATCGCACAGAGTAAACACCGCTACGGGCGACTGCGCAGTGAAGTCGAGCGCACAATTGCCAAGAGCATGCAACTCAATCGTGATGAATTGCTAGAGCCGCAATTACGTGTACCGCTAGATAAATTAACGACGAGCACCGAGACGATGGCACTGACGCCAGTACCACACGAAACCATAGTGACGACAAATCCCACCTCGCACACCACCGCCACACACGGGTGCGGATTATCGTTGTGGAACAGACAGACCAAAAAACCGGTCTATTCACCCATAATCATCGGCTTGCATCCGCACCAGTATGCCGCAATCGTTGATGTGCCACTCACCGACATTCTGCCCTACCAGCAGCAACTCGGTGCGCACTACCATCAGTTCCAGCTATGGGTCGATGTGCACGGCATCACGACGTTGCGCGCAGCGGCCGCGTTGCTCGATTACCAGAAATATATCGGCGAATCCCATGCGCACATCGACAACTACTACAGTGCGTTGCTCGCCTACCAAATGCATCAGAGTCGCCACGATGTGCCCTGGTGCGACATCGCCCTTGCAGGCGACATGGCCGGCGCACTCGATGCGCAACAGTGTGCCTGGATATGGCATAATCAGCGCCCTGCATTTGCCACACAAATACACGATGTGCGTGCCATTGCCGCGAGTAAACAGCATCTGTTTGTGCTCCACAACAATGGCACGGTGCAGTGTTTCACACCCACAGCGGCATCAATCATTGCCGATCTGACGGGCATCGTGCATATCCAGTGTGGAGAAAACTTCGGGGTCGCCATTGACGCCACTGGACACGCACACATGGTATATGCCGACGAGGAATCACGTCAGCGTTTTGACATGGATCCCTCACCTGTCGCTATCCAGCTCGTGGCCTGTGGATTCGATCATGTCATCGCCTGCACGACAGACAATCAATTCGTCTCTTGGGGCAAAAACGATCAAAACTGTGGGGTGGCACCGAGCGAGTTGGCAACGCAACAGATTGTGGCTCTCGCAGCAGGGTACGATCGTTCGTTTGCGCTCGATACCAATGGACGGCTCTATGCCTGGGGCAAGCATGAATTAACGTCTGAAACGATGCAGACGCTCAATGCGCATACGGTGCAGTATATCGCCTGCGCCCGCAAGAGCTTCCTCTGTTGTACGGCTGATGGCACGTGGTGGCACAACAATCAACCACTCACATTTCCTTTGGGAGTGGATGCACGCTATATCACGCGCATCGTCGGCAACTATGCCGATGATTGGATGGTCATCCGCCGTGTCGATCCACTCGCTGCGCTCTTGCAGTTCGGTGTGCAGGCGATTGATACGGTGTCCGCACTCGACCGGCACATCACGACTGCCCTGCGCGATGCCGGTCTTCTCACTGTCTTTGCGGTGCTCGAGAAGACAGACACAGAGCTAAGCGCGATGCCCTACTTCCACATTCACGCCGCCCAACTCACCGTACTCGTTGATTACCTACAGGCACAACTCGCAGCACTATCGGTGCCACACCATTGGCCGACGCATCCGCTCTACGCCACGTGGTTTGGCTGGTATGTAAGTCAATTCGTTCCATCACCAACGCCCACAGAATCACACCAGAAACGGGATGATGACGATTTGCGCTTTGACGACGACTTCTTTAGCAATCTCTGATCTAGATGTACGACAGGCGTGGCGGGAAATCGCCTGGCAACTGTGGCTCGGTCAGAATCATCTCGTTGGAGGCTTCGAACGTATACACGGTGGCAAAGCCGCGGTGGATGGCGTAGGCCTGCATCCATCCCGAGATGAACTTGAAGCCACCGCTAATATTGAAGAGCACATCATCGCGGTCATATGCACCAGTGACACGATCGAGCGTGTCATACAATTCGCGCAGCGCGGTATCGAGACCAATAGCACTGCCCACCTGTAATCCACGTACCACGATGTCGTTGCTGCGATAGACGGATTTGTAGTGTGCGGACAAAAAGCGGTTGAACACCGATTGCACCATTTTCCCCGGAAAAGTATCACTATAGATAAAGCCATAGCGCACGCCGGGAATATACCAGTCGGCCAAATCTGGCCGCACCTTGGAGCGATACAAACTGAGCGTGGCGAACTCGGCCGTATTGAGGATGTTCATGCTCTGGTAGCGCGGGTCATTGTCGACACTTCTGATGAGTGCATGCAACGTCTCAGGGGGATTTGTTTCGTTGGCGTGACGCGTGAGCAGCAGTTTTTCTTCGTTTGTCAGCATGTCTGGTATACCAAAAAGCGTCGTCCCCGTGGTGCTGATAATGAGTTTGGTCATGATATGTTCCTTTTGTGCGGCGTGGTATGTCTGTTATTAGCCTATCAAAAAATAGCCGCCTGCGTTTTGGTATTTTTACCAAAAATATGTGTCACACCGTCATCGCCCGGGTTCCATGCAAACGGACGGTCTATGTGGTGACATAGACCGTCCGTTCAGTGTGGTGGAGATGGGCGGATTCGAACCGCCGTCCAGAACCGGGCGCACCACTCAAGG
>CAZIKU010000115.1:0-6257 GCA_964539815.1 uncultured Klebsiella sp.
TTTATGTCCACCCCGACAGGACCACCGACGGATACGGCTACGGACACACCGACGGAAACAGCTACAAATACGCCGGTGGTTTTAAATCAAGATGAAGATGTAGATGATGCCGTTGCAACGGAGTTGGCAGAAAGCGGATATCGCTATATCACAGCGACTGCATCGAATACGCCAACGCGTACCTCGACGTACACACCGACATACACTCCGACAGATACGGCAACATACACTCCGACAGATACGGCAACATACACTCCGACAGATACGGCCACGTACACTCCGACAAATACGGCAACATATACCCCGTCAAATACGGCAACATACACCCCGTCAAATACGGCAACATACACCCCGTCAAATACGGCAACATACACCCCGACGGAGACGGCTAGCAATACTGCGGTAGTAGTTGCTCCTGGTGATGATGTAGATGATCCGAGAGCAACGGAGTTGGCAGTAGCTGGGTATCGCTATATCACGGCGACTGCGTCGAATACGCCAACACGTACGGCAACATATACACCATCAAATACACCTACGGCGACGTACACGCCAACAGATACGGCGACGTACACGCCAACAGATACGGCGACGTACACGCCATCAAATACGGCGACGAATACGCCAACGTACACACCCACAGAGACACCAACAGATACGGCGACAGATACGCCAACCGAGACAGCCACGAATACGGCGACTGCCACCGCCACGTTGACTCCCACCGAACCACCACCGGTGTGTTTGGATGGGACGGGTACCGGTGGAGTCGTCTATGTGAATGCTGCGTGGGCGAGTGTCCCGACGGGCACCGATCCCAATGGCCGTGAATGTGGCGGTGCCATGGGCAGCGATACATTCGCCAAGATTCAGGATGGTATCAATGCCGTCAATAGCGGCGGTACCGTACTGGTCATGTCAGGGACATATGCAGAGAACCTCACCATTGCCAAGTCGTTGACGTTGCGTGGTCCCAATTTCGGCTTTAACCCGAACAGCACGGCACGGCAGCCCGAAGCACGTGTGGTACCAGCCACGGGTGGCGTAACCACAGTCACCAACAGTCGTGTGATTACGGTGGCAGCATCCAACGTCACGATTGATGGATTCACGATTGATGGAAACAATGCGGCATTGACATCAAACATTCTCGGTACGAACGGCGCGGACATTGATGCCCGCATTGGTATCGATAATTCGGTTGGTATTAACAACCTGCGTGTGGTCAACAACGTATTCCAGAATTTGTTGCACTTCGGTGTGCGCTTGTCGAGCACCACTGGTTTGTCGCCAGCAGTCAGCTCGGGCCATATCATCCAGAACAATTTGATGCGTGATTTTGGGACGTATCAGACGGCTGGTGGCTTTGAGCGTATGGGTGGTGGCGTGCTCGTACAGAACACCCATTATGTGTTGATTACTGATAACGTGATGGAGAACGTGCGGTTTGGTGTACAGACGAACAACATTCGTCTGGCCAATTCGACGAGTGCACCTTTTGGTATTACCAACAATATCATCAAGGCACGTGCCATTGGTGTGGTGTACAACTCGCACTTAGTCACCCCCTGGTCCATCGAAGGGAACACGATTCAGGCCGTCAACAATGCCAGCGAAATGGGTGCTGGTACCACGTGGCGTGGTATCCAGATTCTCAATATGACTGCAGGAATCGGCAATACGCGCCTCGTATCCAATACCATTGATGCCCAAGCATTGGAGTTCATTGGATCTGAAGGTGTCACCGTTTGGAATGTTCCCGAGACAGCCCAAGTCGAAGTGGTGGGTGGTACGATTACCGGCACCAGCATTGGTGTCAATGTCAACAACTTCGAAGGCAACAACCTCAACGCAACCCGTGGTGCATACGCCACGTTGCGTGGTGTCACCATTGCGGCACGTACCATGGGTGTGCGCGTCTTTGACAGCCCACGCAGTAGCCATGTCACTGTGAGTGTGGCCCTCGATGATGGTGTAGTGATACAAAATGGTGCACAGGGCGTCAGCATCGAGAACGCCAGTGCTCGGGTATCACGCATCCAGAACGTGACATTTACCGGCCAGATCGGCAATTACATTCAACTCATCAGCAATACGGCAAATGTGGACGCGACAAGCGCCACCTTTGATGGTGTATCGCTGGCAAATGGCACAGTTGCTGCATACTTTGGCATCGAAGACAAAATCCAGCACAAGCAAGATAGCAGTGCGTTGGGCTTGGTGCGCGTCAAAGCGAACCAGTTGTTCACCACTGCATCTGGTTCGATTCAACGCACCATTGATAACGCCACGAGTGGCGATATCATCTACGTGCAAGCCGGCACATACGCCGGTGCACTCACCATTACCAAGTCGGTGGATGTACGTGGTCCGAATTACGGCGTCAACGCCACGGACACACGTGCCGCTGAGGCGGTGTTGGTGCCCGCAACTACCGACGTCAATGATGGCATCATCGTGACGCTGGGGACTAGCGACGTGTCGATTGATGGGTTCACAGTGGACGGTGATAATCCGGCCTTGGCGAGCAACGGGTTGGGCTTTAATGGTGCCGACCAGCATGCGGCCGAAGGTATCGTGAGCGTGTCGGACAGCGTCCAGCGTGCCACAGTGGCCAACACGGTCTTCAAGAACCTGACATATGCCGGTGTTGATTTGTACGGTGTAAACGGCGGTGTAGCCAAGACGGGCCACATCATCCGCAACAACCTGTTCAAGGATTTGGGACATTACGCGGCGAGCGAGTCCGGGTCATCGTTGTGGGGTATCGGCGTATTGCTGTACAACAGCAACTATGCGGCAGTACGTGACAACGTGATGGACAACGTGCGCGTGGGTATCCAGACGGGGAACTTCCAGACGACGAATACGGGTGATGCGGCATACCAAGTCATCAGTGGCAACACGATTGCCGCCCGCAGCCGCGGTATTTTCTACAACCTGCACAACTACTCACCGTGGACGATTCGCGACAACACGATTACGGGTGTGGCAAGCAGCGACGAGTCGGCAGTGACGGTAAGTGCCGGATCAACGCGTGGCTACTGGCGCGGCATATTGGTGACGTCACAAGGTGCGACGAGCACATCGACGTTGACCAACAACGATATCAACGGCAGTGCCGTGACAGGCATGCCGACCGAAGGTATTACGGTATGGAACGTCAAGGCGAGTGCGGCCCCCATCATCAGCGGCGGGACAATCCGCGGCGTGGGAACAGGCATCTACTTGACCAACTACGAGGGATATAGCGCAGAAGCCGAACTGGGCGCATATGCGACCGTGAATAACGTGACCATCCGCGATGCCAGCACGGGTATCGAAGTGCGCGATAGTGCATCGAGCAGCACGCACCAGGCGGTGGTGTTGACGATGGGCAGTGGCGTGCGCATCACGGATGGTGGTACCGGTATGGTGGTGCGTAACAGCGCGGCCAGCGTGACCAACCTGAACAACGTGGTGATGACGGGTCAGAGTGGTCAATACGTACAACTCGTCAGCAATACAGGCGTGATTGATGGTAGTGGTGCCACGTTGGGTGGTGTGGCAGTGGCGGGTGCGAGCATCAGTCAGTTGCTGACCATCGAAGACAAAATCTACCATGCCACGGACGCCAGTGGGTTGGGTGTGGTCCGCGTCACACCAAACACGTTGTACGTGACGAGCAATTCCGGCTCCATCCAGCGCGGTGTGGATGCGGCCAGCGTGGGTGATGTCGTTAATGTGGGTCCTGGTGCATACAGCGAAAATGTGGTCATCGCCAAGCGGATCGAACTGGCTGGTGCAGGTGCAAGTAACGACGGGACGCGTATCAGCGCCGCAGATACGAGCTTGCCGGTTATCTCGGTCACGGGCAGTGGTGTTGACGCTACACAGGAACTGTCAATCCACGACATCAAGATGACTGGCGGATCCAACAGTAGCGCATCTGATGGTATTGCTATTCAGCCTGCAAGTACGGCGCGCAATATCACGATTGCCAACGTGGATATCAGCAATCACGGTCAGGCTATTCATTATCGCACCGGCACATTGAACCAGATGACGGTACGCAACGTGACCTTGAATGGGAATAACTTCGGTGTGCGTGTGGCATCTGCGGTCAGTGCGTTGGACGGATTGACCATCGACCGTGCAGTGATGAACAACAACACGTCAAGTGCGGTGACGGTGAATCCATCGGGTCCATCGAATGCCAATTTGACGAATTTCTCGATTATCGACAGTAGCTTTGCCAACAACAGCACGGCTGGTGTCACCAATCAACACGATCTCTCCTTCTACGCATTCCGTGGCAATGCCTTGTTGCGCAATGTGACAGTGACGTCGGGGAATGGGAGCCGAGCGAATTCAAACAGCTACGGTATTTTGTTCACCAATGCACCAGGATCATACAACGCTCTTGGTACTGTGCGCCTCGAAAACGTGACCGTCCAAGGGTACGTCGGCAAGGGTGCACTGAGCTTCCAGAAATACAGCGACGTGTCGGGTGTCAGCATGCAGGGTGTCGATTTGCGCAACGTGGTTGCCCCGTGGGGTGACGTGGTTGTTGATACGACGAATGCAACGACACTGGCACTCAGCGATACCAAACTGAAGTCGATTGTGCTCTGGGCGGCAGGTGGTGTTGATGCCACCAGTGCGCAGTTTGTGACAGCAGGTGGTACGGCACTCAATCAGGCCGTCCTTGCAGACGCCTTCACCATCGCGAATCAGATTGGTGATGCCGTCGATGCCGCTGGCTTGGGCTTGGTGCGCATCGTCCCCAACAACGTGTATGTGACGACTACGTCGGGATCCATCCAGCGTGGTGTCAATGCGGCAAGTGTGGGTGACACGGTGAATGTGGCCGCTGGGACATATGCGGGCAACGTGACCGTAGACAAAGTGGTGACCATCAACGGCGCCAAGTCGGGGGTTGCTGGTAGTGCAGTGGCACGCGGTAGTGATGAATCAACGGTCCAAGGCAAGCTGACCGTATCGAGTGCGGCGGTGGTCGATGGATTTACCTTCACCAAGCCGAGCAATTCCGCAAATACGGGGAACGGGATTAACTTCTCCAACTGGGACGGCATCAACGTGATTGCCAGCAATGGTGCCACCGTGCGTAACGTCGTGGTTGAGGCCTTTGGTGCATTTGGTGGCTTCGGTGGCAGTGGCTTTGTTTCACTGGGGAGCGGCGGTGCCACGTTCGAGAACAGCAAGGTCGCCACAGGTGCCGGATATGCCGCATTGCTCGACAATCGTGGTGTAGCCTCGGTTGAAGTCAAGGGAAGTGGCACGCATACGATTCGTGGTAACCAATTGCTGGTATCGACCAACAACGCAGACGCTGTCAACATCTACAGTGGTACGGTGACCGTCGACAACAATACGATTAGTGGCGTCGATGGCGGTATCGTAGCGTATGGTTTGGATGCAACCAGTGGCTTTGACGGAGTAACCATCACCAACAACACGGTAAGTGGCTACAACGACAACGGTATCCGCGTCTTTAACTACACGAAGTCGGCTAATACGACTGTCGAGATTAATGGCAACACGGTGACTGGCACCAATCCGCTCCTCATCGACACCAACAGCAAATTGCGCTACCGCATTGGTGGTGCTGATGCTGCGGTGGTGACGACGACGACACAGTTGCAGAACCTGTTGAATGCCAACACACTGAGTGATATGCAGGCCGCATACTACAGCAACTGGGCAACACAGAACTTCACGATGGATGGTCTGGTTGTGACCGGTGTGCGCATGGGTGCAAGTGGCAACGATGCACTGACCTATAGCAGTGGCAACAACATCTTGGTCGGCGGCACTGGTAACGACACCGTGACGGGTGGGAGTGGCAGTGATACCGTCGCGTTCACAGGGAACTATGCAGGGTACGCCCTGGCCTTTAGTGGCAGCACGGTTACTGTCAGTGGACCTGATGGCAACGATACACTGACCAATGTCGAAACGCTGCGGTTTGCCGACAAGCGTGTGATTGTGGTAGGTAGTGCCGTTGGCAGCACCAACACGACAGTGACCCAGGGTATCACTGCAGCCGATACTGGTGATGTGGTCATGATTGCGGCTGGTAACTACAGTGGCGCAATCACGCTGAGCAAGGATATTACCTTGATTGGCGCCAAGGCTGGTGTGGTCGCATCATCTGCACAGCGTGGTAGTGGTGAGTCGACCATTCAAGGCAAGCTGACCATCACGAGTGCGGCAGTGGTCGATGGCTTTAGCATCACCAAGCCCAGCACGTCAAC
>CAZIKU010000116.1:0-5994 GCA_964539815.1 uncultured Klebsiella sp.
TGCCGTAGGCACCTGCAGTTGGAGTACCCAGCGTGAAGTCGGTGTCACTGGTGGCCGTCCCCGGATTATCGAGTTTGCGCCGAATGGCGATTTTGGTATTGGCAGTGACGCGGCCGTTGACGCGCACGTTGAGGGATGTGGGGTTTGCCCCCTCGAGTGCAGTACGATCACGGGATGATCCAAGGTCGATGAGCGGCACGATACCCAGTGTAATCGCATCCAAGGCATTGCCACCTGTGGGACTCGCACTCCAGCCGGGGTATGAGGTGAAGCCAACGTTGCGCAAGCCTGTCCATCCTGTATTTGGCAACGTGTGCGTCCCTGAAAAAATGCCCCATTTATTGGTCGATATGTACGGCGTATTCGCATTCGTACCCGTGTAGGTATTTTGTGACACGGCAGTCGCGATTCCACCAGCCACCGTGGTGTTGACTTTCAAAATCACCCGACTATAGGTATCAGCAGCCACCGATCCCGCATCGAGTCCTGTGGGAATACCGAGGCGGAATTCAGCACTATCAGTGCGATTACCGATGGAGTGGTGGGCAAATTGAAACTCAAAGATATCACCATTTTGCACACATAACGTCTGATAGAGCATACCAGCGTTATATGCGTTCAACTCGGCATAAACTGATCCGTTTTCGGGAGTATAGCTATATGATCCAAATGGCTGCAACTCAATCACACGGTATCTATTGCTACCCATTGATGCACCATTACAATTTTCTATCTGTAATGGCTGCGTCGTTTTCCAGCCAAACAAGTTTTCCATGCGAATGGTACTCCAGTTCGACATGGGGGGAGTACACGTACCATATTGCTCAAACGACATATTCTGCATGGTGCGTACACCACCATTGGCCACATTAATGGTCGGATTGCTCGTTGTGGGGACAACTTGTGGTTGTGAAGGACTTCGTTGCAACGATTGCACCAACGAATTGTCCTGGCGCTGTGCAAAAATCAGCGCAGGTACGGACAATATCGCCGCGAAAATCACACCCAAATACCATTGTTTCCACACCATCGTTGCGACTCCACACGGATATTCCCTGAATATCATCGTATGGATTATTCCTTTCTATGTCAACGAAAAAAACATGTAAAAATACATGTTTTTTTGCTATATTGACGATTATTCACGGAACTGTAATATACAGCTATTTTTGCCACCTGTGCAGTTTTTTTATTTCAAAAAAATAATACAAAATCGTGATTTTAATCAATAATGAGTGATGTGAGTTGTACCGTCATACCGTCGAGTGCAATCCCTATGGCACGATCACTTGCCACAAAGAGTTGCTGCACTGTGAACCAATAATCTGCTGCATAGGTGCGCGGCATCGTCAGCAATTGGTACCTACGCACCTGCTGTGGTTGTTCAATTTGGAATATCACCGGATGCGCCATATGCACACCATCAAACGTCACCATCATCGGAGCTGGCACCGACAGTAGCGCAGTCACAATGACGGCGGTTCGTTGTGGTGGTGCCTGGTATACCCAAAATGTCCCACTCGCTTCGCTCCATTGCCAGCGCCGTCCACTGGCATCCCGTTCGACCGGATACCAACCACTATTGAGGACGACGAACGCACTACTGCGCGCTGTGGGTGGGTGATGATAGAGTGCGAGGTTTGCATCAGACACAACGGGAGTGAGTCGGGCAAAGACATCAAGATTTGTTGTCAATCCAAAGCGTTTATCATAGACCACATACTCGATATTGAGCGCATCCATCATCTGCGTCAACGCCATTGCCGCATCCGTATGGAGCACACTCAACGGTGTCTGTGCCTGCGTAAACTGTACGACACCGTCCGCTTTGGTCAGTAGTCCCGTGTTGACTAGCTCGGGATTGGTGCGTGGCAAATACCCGGTCACACCCGGACGCTGCGTGTACCACTGCGCATACATGTTGTTGCCATCATCGAGGTCAAAAGGCACCGTCAATACTGCGCCACTTTGGGCAGGTATGGCATCATAGACGGCACTCTTGGTAGGATGAAACGGCGTCAACGGCAATGCGAGTAGGTCGATGCTGACCATGGCTACCACGAGCATTCCCCATTGCACACGGTATGTGGTCGTTGCCAAGTATTTGACCGCGAATGCGGCAAACAACGCTAGGTGCACCAACGCCAACAAGAGGAAGTGATTCGGTCGTTGACCAAGCTTCACTAGTGGGATGTAATTGAGCACGTCGTACGGCAGTGGCATCCCCGTATTACTGCCCATCCAGATCAGCCGCGGACCAAACGACAACACGACCATGATAAGAGGCATCCACCACCACCACGACGCCATACTCCGCCGTGACCAATACCAGCCCAACACGGCCAACACCAAAATTGCCATTCCCAACGACACTGGCCAATAGCTCGGAGAGGTCTGCCGGTGCCACGCCAACACAGACTCTCCCCACCAGGGATGGGTCATCGCTGGCGTCAGTAATGATGCTGGCGTCGCCGAAAACTCAATCTGACGCACCAGATAATCGCTGAGTGCCACACCCTCACTATTGGGCACTGGTTTGCCTGGTGCAATCAATGACCAGGCATACGGCAGAATCGGCCCAGCGACAATCACCGCCATCACACTCAGACGTCGCAGAAGGTGCACGCACCACTGGCGCTCGTGGCGGTGTTGCCATATCAGCATGCCAAACCAGAGCACCACGTAGGTCAGTGAAAAGAGTCCGTAGTAGTGACTCGAAAAAAACGCCCCCAAAAACGCAAACGCCCCTAACCAGACCCCACGCCAGCGTGAGCGTTGTGATAAATCCCACAGCGCATACAGCAAAATGGGAAAATATTGAATCGACAAGCGTTCAGCGAATCCCCAGTAGGCCATCCACACGTGGAATGGCGCAAATGTATACAACGCACCGGCCAGCCACGCCCCCCAGCGGTGGCGCGTCACCGATTCGGCGAGCAACGCCATGCTCCACCCCGATACAACAAATGTCAGCAATGCCAGCGTGTTAAACGCAGTGATTGGGCCAAAGAGCAACGTCACCGGCAGCATTATTACGCCATTGGCGGCCATGACTGTCTGCCAGAAGAGGGATGCACCACCTGGGTAGAATATTTGATCAGTGAAAAAGGGCGACTGCCCGTGGCTGACCTGCCGCGCCACCCACCACAGCATCCAGACGTTTTGCCAACCGCTATCACAGCGTTCGATACAGCGGGTGGCCAGGGCACTCGTCCATGTGGCAAATGTCTGCCAAAAGAGGGGTACACACAGAAGCGCATAGCTGAGGGGGAGCCAGCACCAGCGCCACCAGCGCATTGTAGAGACTCGGCGAAACAAGTCGTTCATGGCAGACGATATACCTCCAGCAATGGCACGCCATCGCGCTGAATGACATAGACGGGTTCGCGATTCCCTGCCACAAGTGCCCACGTTGCCCCCGTCCAACCGGCAAAACGATACGTGACAATCACATAGTCCGCAGTATATTGGGCAAACGTCGGCGTAGGCAATCCCCATGCCGAGCCGCCCGCATCACTACCGAACACCAAATCCGACCGGGCGCGGCTGGTCAGTTGATAGGTCTGTGGCACATCGAGACTCCACGCCTCGACCCACACGGTGGCATTGGTTGGTGCATCACGGTTAATGAAATCTATGGCTTCGGCATAGGTTTCATTCCAGTATGTATGATCCATCTGCAGGCGTTGCGCGCCCGGCAGTCCACCGATGCTTTCGCTGTAATACGACAATAAATGTGGCCACAAGCGCACTGCATCATACACGGGCCGCACACTGACCACCAGACAAAGCACAACGCACACTACAGACGACGTCATGCGCACGCGAAGGGCAACGTCATCTGCCAGGCGGACCACTGCCACTGCAGCCAACAGCGCCATCATCGGATAAAAAGCCATCAGCAGACGGTCGTTGTCGTAGACGGTGCTACTCAACATCAAAGCCCCCAACGGCATCAACGTGGCGAGTCCGACGAGATGCACGTATCCACGCGATTCGCGTGTCACAATCCACGGCGCAGCCAACGCTGCCACGAGCATGGGGAGTGGCGTGGTCATCACGGCCATCACCGGCGCAAAGTACCATGGCGGAGGCAACAACGCAGCCCCCATAAACCATTGGGGGATTTGCCAATGATCGACGGTCACCCAGCGAATATAGTCAGAAATGCGCGTAATCGGGTCGACCCACAACCATGGCCACACGGCCACAAATACGGCAATACCCAGCAAACTCGCCCCAATGATGCGACCCAACAGGTATCCACGCCGGTCGTAGAAGAGCCACCATAATGCGACTGTCGGCATCACAAAGGCAGCGTTGATTTTGGTGGCGATTCCGAGTCCCCACAAGACCCCAAAGACGAGCGTCGCCCACCAAGCACGTTGATTGCGCAGATGATAAAAACAGAGCACCCCACCGATATAGGCAAGTGCCCCAGGCACATCGAGTGCGGCGACATGTGCATGGAAAAAGAAGCGTGGCAAGACGAGCAAAAAGAGTGCCGCACACAGTGCCACACGCCGTCCGAGCACTGCCGCACTACTCGCGACCACCACACCTACGAGCACCGCTGACACAATGATGGCGGCGAAGCGGTACGCATCAATGACATGCATGACTGCGAGGAGTGGTGTCCCCACCATGGCGTACCATAACTTTACCAGTGGGGGATGCTCGTGATTATACTGCCAAGATTCATTAATAACTGCCGGTTGCACGGCGCTGATACCCGTGTACCAAAGTTGCTGTGCCCAATCGTGGTAGGCAGCCGCAGCCCGCATATAGGCAGGTTCATCCCATGTCAGCCCTATAGCGGTGCGCGTAGCCCACAGTATCACACTGGTGCACACGGCAACTATGACACCGAGCAGTCCTGGTGTGATTGTCTGCAACCGTTGTTTCATGCCATCATCCTCGTGTACATCTCTGTGTATTCTACGTGATTTACACTCACTTCGTGGCACATACGCACGGTGCTATGTCCGTACAGATTGTGAGTATAATGAGGTCATACGCACCAATATGAAAGGATACGACATGAGCGCGCGAGCAATGATTATTGACACCGATGCGGGTGTCGATGACGCGTTAGCAATTTTGATGGCCCTCGCTGATCCCAACTTCGACGTGGTAGGCATTACCACACTCAACGGTAATGTGTCACTTGCCAACGTCGAACGCAACGTGGGGACCATCCTCAACGCCTTTGGTGCGCCCCATATTCCCATCTATCGCGGTGCAGCGCGACCGCTCCTCGTCGATGCCCCTGATGCCGCAGATGTGCACGGAACTGACGGGTTGGGCGATGCCGGCTTCAAGGCCCCCCGCCCACTCGAGTCGACCCACGCCGCCCTCGGCATCATCGAGCTGGCCAAACGCCACCCCGGCTGCACATTGGTCACACTCGGGCCACTCACCAATCTCGCTATTGCCCTGTCAATCGAGCCAGATTTGGCCAACTACATCGGCAAAACATACATCATGGGTGGTGCCCCCAAGGCCAGTGGGAATATCACACCTACCGCAGAATTCAATATTTATGTCGACCCAGAGGCAACAGCACTGGTGTTGAATCGTGGCAATTTGCAACCGACCATGATTACCTGGGAAAACACGCTCGAACACCCCATTTTGTGGGATCGCTGGGAAGCACTCCTCGATGCCGGCGACATGGGCAAACGATTTGTCCGCCCCATGTGCACCAATCTGATGAATTGGGCCAAGAGTCGCAACCGTCCCGGCATGCTCATGGCCGACCCCAAAGCGATGGCTGTTGCACTCGACCCTAGCTGCGCTACCGTCGAACACGTCTACATGGAAGTCGATTGTGGCACCGGCGTTGGTCGTGGCATGACTGCCGTCGATCCCCGCGGCTTTTGTAACAAACCAGCCAATGTATATGTGGGCACGCATCTCGATATCGATCGCGTTATCGAGTTGATTACCCAGGCAACTCGTGTACCATGCCATGTGTGAATTAAGAATTATGAA
>CAZIKU010000117.1:0-5985 GCA_964539815.1 uncultured Klebsiella sp.
CAGCGGCTCCGCGCTCTCTGCGTGCATACCATCATGTTTCGCTCGCTGAGACGCTGAGGCGCGGAGGTTGTGCTTTTTTCTCTCTCTGGACAGTACTACAGCTAGTATAGTGCTGCGTGCGTACTCTTCCCGCTCGCTGAGACGCTGAGGCGCGGAGGTTGTGCTTTTTTCTCTCTCTGGACAATACCGACGCCAATCGAGGCAACGTGCTGCCGGTGTGGCGGTGCATTGATACGCCCTTGCGCCAAAAATGCTCCTCATGCGAGATTTTTAATACATTCTGCACCGCAAGCGGACATATTTTTCATACCATATCGCCCGAAATCAGTTTGGCATCATGAATTCCGTCGTAGTCGTAAGTAGGGGCGTCATGGTATGGCGCCCCTCACCGTGATATATGTCGCACGCAGAGGGCGCAGAGACGCAGAGGGTGTTGTAGTCATGCACACGGTGTATCCAATTGACGGATAATCTCCGCGCCTCAGCGTACTCCGCGTGAGCAACGCTCATACCCATGCACGCAACGGGCGCAGCAACGATACAGTAAAAACCTTGTGTACTTGGCGTAGGTATTGTCTGGACAGTACTACGGCATTAGTGTTTCTACGAATCATTTGTATGATTATTCTGAATGGGTGGTACATAGTTATTTACAATGCGATGAAGTCCATCTCTGAGGGTATATGCACCGAAATTAATCAGCAGTCCAACAGGCTTATTCATCAACTTGAGATATGTGATCACTTGTTTATGATGAACCGGTTTTAGCTGTTCGATTGATTTGAGTTCCACCAACACAAGATTATCAACAATCATATCAATACGTAGACTATTCGTATATGTTATCCCCTCATAACAAAAACTAATTGGCATTTGTGTTTGAATATGACATCCATTTTGTTGCAACAAGGATGTTAATATTTGCTCATACACAGTTTCGAGTAAGCCTGGACCAAGATCACGATGTATTTTAATTGCTCGATAATTGCTCGATTGATAATGAGTGATGTGATTTTGTTTATATCAGTCATCGTTGCCTCCATTAATGTCATATGTACACCGTACAGCATGAGCATTAATGAGCAATTACTCAACAACGAACGAATATGATGCCGAATTTCGTACTTATTGAAGTTATTCTCTGTGACTCCGCGCCCTCTGCGTGCGTACTCTTACCACTCGCTGAGACGCTGAGTTGTGCTTTATTTATTCTCTCGCTAAATTTTCGTACTCAGTGCAGTATTCTCAGCGGCTCCGCGCTCTCTGCGTGCATACCATCATGTTTCGCTCGCTGAGACGCTATACAATGACAGTAGGGGCGCCATACAATGACGCCCCTACTGTGTATTCTCTCAATCAAACTGGCAAGCGCGCGTGGGAGTCGAACCCACCAACGAGGCTCGTCACCCCGTTCGCCCGTTTTGAAGACGAGGACAGCCACCGGACCACATGCGCGCTCACAAATATTGTACCACTATGCCGGCCGTACCGCCGCCACATCGCATGCCCGCGCCACCAGCATCATGCGGACGTGTACTACGATAATCGTGCAGGATTAGGCAAATTTACCCGTTGATTAGGCAATGATAACTGGGGGCATGTTTTTATAATAAAAAAGAACATCATGACATACATCGGGAGGAAGTAATGGAATACGTACGTTTCGGCAATACCGGCATGAAGGTCTCGCGCATTTGTTTGGGCACGATGAGTTATGGCGGACCACACCCCAACTGGCCGTGGGCACTTGACGAAGCCGCTAGTCGACCGTTTATCAAGCAGGCGCTGGATCTAGGCATCAATTTCTTTGACACGGCCAACGTCTATTCGGGAGGACGAAGCGAAGAAATCGTGGGGCGGGCGTTACGCGACTTCGCCACACGCGACGAGGTCGTCATCGCCACCAAAGTCTTTTTCCCCATGGACATGAGTAATCCAACCCGCATCAATGACCGCGGCTTGTCGCGCAAACACATCATGAGCTCGATTGATGCCAGCCTGCAACGACTAGGCACCGATTATGTCGACTTGTATCAAATCCATCGCTGGGACTACGAAACGCCGATTGAAGAGACGCTCGAAGCGTTGCACGACGTCGTCAAAGCCGGTAAAGCGCGCTACATTGGCGCATCGGCCATGTATGCGTGGCAGTTCAGTAAAGCACTATATACGGCCGACAAACACGGCTGGACACGCTTTGTGTCGATGCAACCACACTACAATCTGATTTACCGCGAAGAAGAGCGTGAAATGTTGCCCCTATGCAAAGACCAGGGCATCGCCGTCATTCCGTATTCGCCCGTCGCCAAAGGGCTGCTGACGCGCAAGCCCGATTCGCCCGAGGCGACGACCCTGCGATCGCAAAACGATGCAGTGGCCCGGCGCATGTACAACAACGAGGATCTCCAGGTGGCGCAACGTGTCTATGACGTGGCTCAGGCGCGTGGTATTCCCATGGCGCAAGTAGCTATCGCCTGGATGTTGAGCAAGTCGGTGATTACGGCACCCATCATCGGCGCCACCAAGTCGTACCAGCTCGACGATGCGGCGGCGGCGGTGACCGTCAAGTTGACCGCCGAAGAGATTGCCAGCCTCGAGGCCAGCTATCTGCCACATCCAGTGTTGGGGTATAGCTAGCAATATTACCACAGCGCCTGGAAACCAATTACCAGGCGCTGTGGTATCGTATAGCCTGTTTATGGCGTAGGGGTACGTGTAGTCAGTGAATTTTGTTGGCGCATGCCAAAGGTAATTAATGAGCCATCGCGCAATGCCACTGCAGAATTGTTGTACGCTGCAGAAATTGCGATCGCATCGTTTATCGTGCTCGGTACACTCCCTCGACTATTGAGATTGAGCCCCCAAGCGACGACTTTTCCATTCCCAAGCAACGCCATTGAATAGTGCATGCCAGCAGAAATGGCAACGACATTCATGAAATTGCTTGAGGCTTGTTTGTAACGATTATCACCCCAACCGACAATTCTGCGGTCGTCGCGCAAGGCGAGGACATGCCCCTCACCGACACTAATTGCCACCACATTATTGAGGTTTGCAGGAGGTGCCATTGTGGTGTATGCATCCTGCCCCCAGGCCAACACGGTGCCATCCGATTTGAGCGCCAATGAATAATTCCCACCAGCAGAGATTGCGATTACATCGTACGTTGCATCATCGGGAACAAGCGTTTGTTGATAGTTGTTACGTCCCCACGCGATGACTGATCCGTCGTCTTTGAGTGCGAGGACATGACTCACACCGGTATCAATGGCTACCACACCAGATTGTGCTTCACTGGGGATACTCATCACGTCGAAATTCGTACTCCCCCAACCAAATACCTCACCATCTGAACTTACCGCAAAGGCAAAATTTGGCCCGGCCGCAATATCGATAAATGTTAAATCTTTGATGGCATCGGGAATACGCGATTCACCGACGAAGTTACTGCCCCAAGAAAACAACGTACCGTCTTCGTATAGTCCAAGTCCAAACATCGCACCAAATGCAACTTTCTTGACGGCATTTGGCATCAGGGTGGGCGTCAAGGAAGGCGTGAGCGTGATTGTGGGCGTATTAGTGACTGTCGGTGTAAACGTCCGGGTACGGGTAAACGTAGCGGTACGTGATTTCGTCCATGTACGTGTTCTCGTACGAGTTCGCGTGTTGGATGGCGTAAACGTATTGGTGCGGGTGCGCGTACTTGTACGAGTACGACTGCTTGTGCGGGTATTGGTGATAGTGCGCGTAAACGATTCGGTTGGTGTTTCGCTTTCCGTGGGTGTTTCTGTCTCCGTCGGGGTATCTTCGGGTGTATCAGTCACAAGTGGGGTTTCGGTTGCGGTATCTGTTGGTGAGGACCCGGGCGGGATTGTGGGAGTTCGTGATGGTGACACGGGGACGCTCGACGAATTAGGTGTCGCCGTGACATAGCGAATTCCCAGCGCTGCCGCTGCGGTGGCAACCACCGGATCATTGCTAGCGCCATATGGGAGGACTAATGCCGTATTGGTGGGAGTACGCGACTGTGTCGCAGTTGGCACACTCGTATATGTCATGGCGAGTGTTTCGGTCACAAAAATGAGTCCGCTTTGAGCGGCTGTCGTTGCAACAGCACTATCGACACTCGACCCATATGGCATGACGACAACGACTGGGGTGGATGTTGCTGCTGCAGGAGTCGATGACATAGCCAAGCGTACGCCAGAAATCGACTGTGATCTACTGCGATGCGCGAGGGCAGATTGCACAGTAGCAACAGAAATGAGCACTATTAACATGCATATCACGAAACGTATCATGCGCATGTTATACATACCTTTGCACACTACACCTTAGTACTACTATACAACCACATGGCCATTTATACATGACAGTGCTATGACAATCCGTTCTCTGCATTGCAACGCGTCTGTTGATGGCCAGTTATGGTGTCCGAGTTGGCGTCCGTGTTGGGGTTCGTGTGACGAGTGCTTGGTCAATACTTGATCCAAAAACGATGATTTTGCCACTCCGCAACGACACTACTGAATTCGTATATGATGCAGTGATTGCTACGGCATCGACGATAGTATTTGGCACGCTTGCACGCTTTGAAATATCCAATCCCCAGGCAGTCACTTTCCCATTCCCTTGTAGTGCCATTGAATAGTCCATACCTGCCGAGATTGCGACCACATTTGTGAGGTTAGACGTTGCTTGCTTGTAGCGATTATCCCCCCAACCCATCACGGTCCGATCATTTTTTAACACTAACACGTGTCCTTGGCCAACACTTACCGCAACCACATTATGCAAATTATCGGGTACGCGCATGCTTTCATTCATGCCTTCGCCCCAGCCAATGACGGTTCCATCATTTTTGAGTGCAACCGAATAGTTGCCACCTGCAGATATGGCAATCACATTATTCATTGCAGCACCAGGCACATACAATTGGTTGTAGTTGTTGCGCCCCCATGCAACTACCGATCCATCGTTTCTGAGTGCGACGATATGCCAGACTCCAGCATCAACTGCGATTACGTCGGATTGTGCTTCGACAGGAATGTCAAAGATATCATATTCATTTCTCCCCCAAACATGCACGGCACCATATTCGTCAACTGCAACAGAATAGTTTGCACCGGCCGCAATATCAATAATATGTTGCCCATTCAATAGTGCGGGAATACTTGACTCACCGTTGCGATTACTCCCCCAGGCAAGCAGTGACCCATCTGCTCGTAATCCCATGCCAAACAATGCACCAAACACCACTTTTCGTACCGTCAACGGACGCAATGTTGGCGTCAACGACGGTGTCAATGTATTGCTCGCTGTGGGTGTATTTGTGCGTGTACGCGTATATGTTTTGGTCCGTGTATGTGTTTTGGTCCGTGTGAATGTACGCGTACGTGATGCGGTATAAGAGGGAGTTCTTGTGGCAGTTGCTGTTGGTGTTGCGGTGATAAATCGTATGCCATTTTGCGCCACAGCAGTAATCCATGCCGACGTGAGAATCGCCCCATATGGCACGATGATAGCAGTGTTCGTTGGTGTATCACTATTTGTCGGGGTAACAGTATGCGTGCTCGTATTTGTTGGCGTCGCTGTTTCGAAACGAATGCCTTGTAGTGCAAGTGACGTGGCAAGTGCTGGAGAAATAGATGATCCGTTTGAAATCACTATCGCCGAACTCGTAGGCGTCATGCTGACGTATCGAATGCCCTGATTTGCGAGTGCAGTCGCGAGGACATCGTCCATTTGCATTCCAAATGGCACAACCACTGCAGTATTTGTCGCTGTCATCGCCGTTGTCAGCGTTGGTGTTGCAGTATCTGTCGCAGTATGTGTGGCAGTATCAGTGGATGTAATCGTATCGGTTGATGTACTACTCGCGGTAAATGTGTGCGTTGGTGTTGCGGTATCTGTCGCAGTATGTGTTGGGGTAAATGTTGGTGTTGGCGTACTACTCGTTGTCGCTGTATTCGTCACCGTGGGTGT
>CAZIKU010000118.1:0-5878 GCA_964539815.1 uncultured Klebsiella sp.
CGGCTGTATGCGGGTGGTGCCTGGTAGCCAAAATCTCCCCTTGTTGTGCACGGTGCCTGCAGACACCACGCAGAGTTTCACCGATTTGACGGTGCCTGTGCCCAGCGACATGCACGACGAGCCGGTGATTATGCGGGCGGGTGACGTCTTTTTCTTTAATGGGCAGGTGATTCACGGGAGCTTCCCCAATACATCCAGCAATCGCTTCCGCCGGTCGCTGATTGGCCACTACATCGTGGGTGATGCCGAAAAGGTGGCCAAGTACTACCACCCCGTGTTGCGCATGGACGGCAGCGAAGTCGACTTAGGTGTCAGTAAATCGGGTGGTGCCTGTGGCGTGTGGGTTGACCGCGACGGCAAAACAGTCGTCGAAATGCGTGACCCCAAAGCCACCGTTATGGCTACCAGCGATGATCCACCATTGATTGCATAAGCACGAGGAGCATGCCATGACACAGACATCTGACACACTCAGTGAGCCAATTGCACAGTCGACACTCCACTGGTACCGCGTGCCACTTGACCGCGCCGTCCTGGCCGAATTCAACCAACGTAGCGATGCCTGGGGGTTTGCACAGACGCTAGGACACTTGGGCATCATCGCTGCCACCGGTGCGCTTTCGTGGTACGCCTCGCTGCACTGGGGGTGGCTGGCACTCATTGGCTGTTTGTTTTTGCACGGGACCGTGTATGCGTTTTTGCTCAACGCGTTTCACGAGTTTTGTCATAACACCGTCTTTAAAACACGTGCACTCAACAAATTTTTCTTGTTGTTCGTGAGTTTTATCGGCGGACTCAACCACGTCTACTTCTGGGCCAGTCACCAAGAACACCACAAGTACACTCTCCATCAGCCCGATGACATGGAGGTCATCTTGCCCGTGGAGATTACCTTGAAAAGCTTCATCACTACCGCATTCATTAATCCCCACGGATTCATCGAACGCTTCAAGAGCTGGATATTGCTCAGCATGGGCAAATTCGAAAACGACTGGCAACGCATTCTCTTCCCCGACAGCAAACCAGCCCGCCGCCGCGAGTTGATTCACTGGGCGCGTATTTTGCTCGTTGGGCACACAATCATCATTGCGCAGGCGTTTTTCACCGGCTGGTGGATGCTCCCCGTGCTGATTACCGCGGCGCCGTTTTATGGTGGCTTGTTGCTCTTTTTGTGCAATAATACGCAACATGTCGGGCTACGTGACGAAGTCGAGGACTACCGGTTGTGCACACGCACCATCTACCTCAACCCGATTGTGCAATTCCTCTACTGGCACATGAACTACCACATCGAGCATCACATGTACGCGGGGGTGCCCTGCTACAAATTGGCACGCCTGCATCGCGCCATCAAACACGAACTCCCCTACACCCCCAACGGGTTGTATGAGACATGGCGCATCATCATTGCGATTATGCGCCGCCAAAAGCAGGAACCAAGCTACCAGTTCACACCCGAATTGCCACGACCACTCACCGTGTCATAACAGAGGGATACACGCATGTTGACCGCATTTACCATGATCCAAGCCCGCCCAGATGCCATCAAGCGCGTCGCACAGGCGATTGCCGAGCTACCTCACGTCAGTGAAGTGTATAGTGTCACGGGCGAATGGGACATCATCGCGATTGTGCGCCTGCAGGACTACGAAAAATTGGCCGAAGTCATCCCCGACGAAATCTCGCGCCTCGACGGAATTACGCGCACTAGCACGGTCCTCGCATTCCGCCGCTTTGCGCCGAGTGACCTCGAAGACGCCTGGACCATCGGCATCGACTAACGCCCCGTATGTTGCGTTGCGCCCACACTAGCGTTGGTGTGGGCGCATTTTGATGCCGTATTTGGGGCGCATGGTGATGGCCGGTTGTGGCACGACGCGTTGCAATGGCAGGACATTCCAGTCGGCATACTGCACCAGCATCGTCAAAATCAACGTTGCCTCCATCATGGCAAATTGTTGGCCAATACAGATGCGCGGTCCCCCACCAAAGGGGAAATAGGCGTATTTGGGGAGTTGGGCTTTGAAGGCATCCGTCCAGCGCTCAGGCATAAACACGTCAGGCTGTGCGTAGTAGCGGGCATCACGGTGCATGGCGTACTGGCTCATTTGCAGATCGGTCTGTGCCGGGATGACATACTCACCGATGCGCACGTCCTCGATGCTCTGGCGCGAAATGATGAATGCAGGGGGATAGAGTCGCATCGTCTCGCGGATGACTTGATCGACGTAGACGAGTTGGGGCATATCGGTGTAGGTAGGGGAGCGTTGCCCGAGCACCTGTTGGATTTCGTGACGCAACGATTGCCAGACACGCGGGTGACGTGCCACCAGCCACATGGCCCACGACAACGTCAGTGCGGTGGTTTCGTGCCCTGCGAGGAACATCGTCTTGCACTCGTCGCGCAACTGCTTGGCCGACATGGCATTCCCGTCGTCATCGCGAGCCTCGAGCAGCATGGCCAATAAATCGGTGTGGGTACCCGGGTCGCGCAACCGCGTAGCAATAATTTGGTCGATGACGGCATCGAGCACTGCCACTGCGTCGAGGTAGCGTTGCCAGGGTTTGTTGACAAGCCGAATTTTCAGCATGTGCGTGGCCAGGTCCGCCCAGCCTTCGCTGGCAAATTGCCGCATCGCCACATCCAACGCAGTCCCGATTTGCTGCTGTTGCAGAATGTTGATGGTACCAAACAGCGCCTGTGACACGATATCGAGGGTCAACTCCATCATCAGCTGACTCATATCGATAACCTGGCCACGGGAGAGTTGCGCCAGATGGGCGTGTGTTTGTGCCACCACGATATCGCTATATTGCTGGATGCGCTGTCGATGAAAGGCCGGCTGCATCATGCGCCGTTGCCGGAGCCAGAATGCCCCGTCACTACTGAGCAAGCCATTACCAAATAAATCACCGGTATGCTGCTTGAGAAAGGCATCTTTTTGGAATGATTTTTGTTTGGTGACCAACACCTCTTCGACCAGATCGGGATGAGTCACCATCCACATCATGAAATCGCCGTTGACGCGTAATTTGACGATATCGTGATGGCGCCGATGTGCGGCACGGTAGGTATTTAATTGGTCCACGGTCAGTGGCAACGCATAACCAAATAACCCATTATCTATCGGGATTTCTTTGCCCATCACCGGTTATCCTTGTGATAAAAAAATACACACTGGCACCTTTCAGCACCAGTGTGTATTATGCACTATCTATGCATCAACAGCGAGTTCGTACTCATTGGTCAAAGTCAACTGATTGCTAGCCCGTTTGAACATTACCACCGCCATCAACGACAAGAATGCCACTACCGCAACAACAATGCTCGCACGCAAACGTGAAGTATTCATCGTCTGCTCCTTTCTAAACGCACTACCCACTCACACGACGTTTCGTGATACCTGTTTGTTGCATACCACGTGCAAACATGTGGTATCATGTTTTTACTATACTCAATAGTAATGAGGGCGTCATGAGAGAGCGCAACAATGATTGGTTTTTGTCGAGCATGATTAGCCTCATTTTTGGCGTGATTATCATCATCACCGTCACGGTGATGGGGTAGCAGGCGGAATCAGCGAGACGACACCCCACGCAATTAGCGCACTCATGGTGACGACCGCTGGGACGAGTGCCTCTGGAATGACGAGTGTCACGACTGATGGTACCGCTATAGAGATGCCCAGCTGGGTTGCCCCAAAGATACAAATCATCAGCCAGCGCCATGCCCAGCGCCGGGCCCACCACGTGGTAAACGAACGACCCACAGCGGCTGTCACCAGCGCGAACCCCTCACCGGCAGCAATCACCGCCAAGGCAAACCACGATGCCGGTGTACTCATCAGCCACACCAACGCCACTGCAATACCCCACAACACGATATATCTAAGCCACGGATGAGCAATGGGCATGACCTGCGGGAGTAATCTGCGCAGCACGACTTCCTCGGCCATACACCACAACGCCAACGGCACTGCGACTGCACCAGCCGCCCACAGCGCCTGCCAGTGCACGACGGGATGGAACGACAGCATGCCAAATGCCATGGTCACACCGATGGCAAATGATAGGAGCATCCAGCCTTCGCCACAGGCCACGAGCACATCGCGCCATGATCCCCACGTCCACGCGGTGCGGGTACACAGCCAGACAATGCTAGCAGCGAGACTCAATTCAATTGCCGCCCACCCCCAACTGGGGAGTGTGGGGACGTACCCACTGATTTGGCTGTATGTGGCGATAGCGGTACTCGCTACAAGGGCACCGGGCAGGAGCAGCACCACCAACCAAGCTGAGCGCATGACATTGCATCTTTCCGCATGTGTACTGGTTGCATGATACACTGTGGCAACACACATTGCACGGAATTAGTGGACACATGGATGGATTTATTCTGGCGGCACTCGTGTCGGCACTCTGCTACGGAGTCAGTGATTTCGCAGGTGGTAAAGCCAGTACCCGCACCGCACTAGCCACGGTACTCGTCATCAGTGAATGTACGGGCGCACTCACGTTGTGGGCAGCGGCGTGGTATACCGGTGATACCAGCATCACGGGGTGGGCAGTGGGCGTTGCCGCACTTGCCGGCATCTTGGGGACAGGTGGTGTGGCATTCCTCTACCAGGGCATCGCCAATGGGCACACGGCCGTCACGGTGCCAGTCTCAGCAGTGATGTGTGCCTTAATGCCAGTGCTCTATGGCATCATGAGTCACGGCATCCCCAGTGCACGCATCTGTGCAGGGATTGGACTGGGCGTGGTGGCGATTGTGTTGACCTCGTGGTCTGGTGAAATACGGCGCAGCAACGGGCTGTGGCATGGTCTCATAGCCGGATGTCTCTTCGGCTTGTTTTTTGTGTGCATTACCATCGTTGGGCGGCCAGATGTCTACCTAGCACCACTCGCCGTCAGTCGCACTGCCGCATTGCTGATTACCATCCCTTGGGCACTGTGGCGGCCAGCACCACGACCAGGGCAGCGCACCGTGGGATTGGCAGTGCTGGCCGGACTTGCAGATGTGGTGGCTGGTTGGACATTCATGCTGTCGGCACAAGCCGGCCGCATCGATATTGCCGGGGTGCTGGCATCGCTCTACCCAGCAGTGACCGTCACACTGGCCTCTGTCATCAACCACGAACAGATTGCGCGGCCACAGCGCTGGGGCTTGCTCGTCACAGTGATTGCGACCGCCCTCATCGCGGGGTGATTTAGAGGGCCAGCCGTGTCTGGGGGGCAGCATGGCGCCAGCCTTCGTGGCGCAAGAGCCATTCTTTGCGGTGCAGGCCGCCGGCATAGCCAGTGAGTGCGTTGTTGCTGCCGACGACGCGATGGCACGGCAATACGATGGCTATTGGATTAAGCCCATTGGTGCGGCCGACAGCACGGCTGGCATTGGCCTGACCGAGGCGCGCAGCCAGGGCACCGTAGCTGGTCGTCGTCCCTGGGGCAATAGCGCGCAATGCCAGCCATACTCGTTGCTGGAATGGCGTACCGCCCGTATCAACTACCACATCGTCAAAGGCGTGGAAGTCACCGGCGAAGTATGCCTGCATGCGGGTGACCATGGTCAGTGGATTGGGATGGGGATTGAGTTGGTAGGCGGCACCCGCATAGCGGCGGGCCAGCAACTCGTGCATGCGGTCGGCATAATCGATGTAGTCGAGGACGAGCAAGGCATGGGCGTTGCAGGCGATGAGGATATCGCCGATGGGTGATGGCATTTGCACAAAATCAAGTTGATGTGTCATATATCCCTCTCTGACCGCTTCCTCATTGTTCACTCATGAGTGCCTGCTACAATCGCCTGCAGTGGCGGTCTTTTTATTGTACAGATGAGAAACTCAATGATACGCGAAATATTGCGCTTACGCTTGCC
>CAZIKU010000119.1:0-5817 GCA_964539815.1 uncultured Klebsiella sp.
GATGTCACGTTCATCGAGGGCCCGAAAACGCTGTAGTTGCGACATAGCTTCCTCGCAGCAGTGAACCTATATGATACCAAGTATACCGCATGAGTCATGACTACGGTACGTCGCATACCCACAGCAATAGATGAGGCAGCAATGACCAAATATCGGATTGCTATCCAAGTTGGCATGTACGATGAATACTGGATCCAGGTACGCGATGCCGTGGTGCGTCAAGCCATGCAACGCGACATCGAACTCGTTTCGCTGAATACCATGGTGATGCGCGATGGATGGAATACCCAGCTCACTCCTAGCGAAATTGACGAGTACTACGAAGAACTCATCGTCCAGCACATCGACGCACTCATTTGTAGTAGTCTACTTGAACCACTATTGCAACGCATCTTGGCACAAAATATCGTGGTCGTCGATGCCTCAGAAAGTTTACTGCGCTTCCCGCTCTTTACCTCACGGCGTGGCTTGTATGATGCAGCCCACACTGTGGGTCGCTGGCTTGGTGAACGGCTAATTGCTCCGGCCACAGTACTCGTAGTAGGCGGCAATGATGAACTTGGGATTTCACGCTTGACTGGTATTCGCGATGCCCTCGCCACACACGTCGGCATCCACCTCATACATGTGCCATGCACATGGGACTACTCTGACGGACTAGCGGCAGTCCACAGCTGGGCGCTGACTCAGCCCAACATACAGATTGACGCAGTATTTGGTATTTCTGACCCACTGGCACTCGCAGGGCGTGACGCCCTCGCCCAACTGCAACGCCTCTCACCACAAACGCTCGTTACTGGCATCAATGGTGACCCAGCTGCCCTTGCCGATATCGAGCGCGGGCGCATGCATATGACCGTCGAAACCATCATCGACTCCTTTGCTGCCCAACTGATTGACCTGGCTATTTATGGCGTCCAAACACGGCAAATTCCCGACACCTACGATCCACCACGCCGTGTCATCGAACGCCACAATGTGGCACAAATCGCTGTAGAAAAGCTGATTTCGTTGGCAGGAATCACCAGTCAACTAATTGGTGGGAACCGCGCTGGTGAACTGCGGCGCCTACGACAAATTGAAACCAGTATCGCCATCACACAACGCGTCGGAATGATTCTCGATCACAAACAACTGATGCACTCCATCAACGAGTTGATCAAAATCAACTACGGCTACGACCGTATCTGGTTGTGGCGCTTTGATACAGATGGGAATCTGACGGGCACAGATGCCCCTACGCCACCACTACGCGAAAGCATTTTAGGGGCCACATTGCGCGAACAACGCCCAATGTTTATCCCCGATACCCAGCTGAGCACACGCTTTCGCACCGATGCCAATACCGAACATATTCGCACACGCATCGTAGTGCCAATCCGCTTCAACAACACTATCACTGGACTTCTCGACTTGCAGAGCACCACACCCTTGCCACACACCCACGACGAACTCGAGGGATTGCAGTTGGTGGCCGACCAAATCGGTATCGCCTTGCAAAATATTGATCTCTACCAGGCAGCACGTGCTGCCCAACAAGCAGCCGAGCAAGCTGACCGCCTCAAAACACGCCTACTCGCCAACGTCAGCCATGAATTACGCACGCCGTTGCACATCATCATGGGGTATAGCCAGCTTTTGCTCAATGAACATGCACCAGTAACCCACAGCAATCACGCCGCTATCCGCAGTGACGTCGTCACCATTCAACGCAGTGCCGAGCATCTTATTCATCTTATCAATGACCTCCTCGACTTATCCCGTGCCGAAATCGATGAGTTGGTCTTGTTTCCCGAAGCGTTTGATCTACGCATATTGTGTGTGCAACTCTTCGACGAACTCAGCACCACGCTGCAAACCACACAGGTCGCGTGGACACACGACATACCAGAGCAGCTACCGCTCCTCTATGCCGACCCCAAACGCATTCGCCAAATCATCACCAATCTCCTCAGCAACGCAGCCAAATTCACACAACGCGGCATGATTACGCTGGGGGTACGCCCCGAACCTCCCTACATGCACATCTGGGTAAACGACACAGGATTGGGCATTGATCTTATCGATCAGAAACATATTTTTGAGCCATTCGTGACCATCGATAATACACAAACACATCCACAGGGTGTAGGGCTTGGGCTGGCCATCACGCGAAGAATTGTGGCACTTCATCACGGCATTCTCACTGTCGATAGCAGTATCGGACTGGGTAGTACTTTTCACGTGTATCTACCATTACAAAGTTTTGCAGGACCATCAAATCAACCACGCCAGCAACTTGCACTCCCTACCTGCATCGTCGTACTAGGGATGCCGACACCAGCGATGCGACAGCTCGCACATGACCACCATGCCGGCATCTGTGACGTGCAACAAGTGCACCAAATCGAACAACTGATGACGACACATCAGATTACGGCAATATGCTGGGATAGCACACAACAGCTCAATGAGCTAACCCTGTTTGACCACATCCAACATCACCCCGTGCTACGCCATATCCCGTTTTTGCTCTATCGCAGTGATATACAAACACCACTCATCAATAAACCAGTACAAAATACATCATTTGTGGATGCCATCAAATTCATTGTGGCCGACCAACAACACGCTGCCCCACATGTGGTCATCATCGATGACCACGAGGAGATGCATGCCCTCTATCGCGACAGCATAGAACGTGTTTATCCACTCGCCAAGATTACGTCGTACTACGATGGGGCAAGTGCGCAAACACACCTGACCCAAGCGGACATCCCTGATGTCATCGTGCTCGATTTGGTGATGCCACGCGTCGATGGATTTGCGGTATTGGCATGGATACGTACAGACAACCGCTTGCGCTCGGTGCCGGTAATTATTGTGAGTGGCAAAGTGCTTAGCCGCCAAGAAATTCTGCAACTAAACTACCCCAACACCATCATGCGTCCCAAAATCGGCAGCGATTTGACAACCATCGGCGATCTCATCGGCATAGTCACATCGCATACCAGCATCAATCCGCCACATTTGAGTATGGCTGCTCGCCAGGCCATGGCATTCATTCAACACAACTATGCCGAACGCCTCAGTCGTGAACAAATCGCCCACGCGGCCGGCGTCAGCGAGAGTTACTTGACGCAGGTGTTTCAAAATGAGCTAGGAGTCACGCCGTGGGTTTTTTTGACCCGCTATCGCATCGCCAACGCTTGCCAGCGCATCAGACAAACCACTGAATCTATTACCGACATTGCCATTGCTGTCGGATTCGATGATCCCGGCTATTTCAGCAAAGTCTTTCGTAACGAAGTTGGTATGACCCCGCGCGAATACCGCAATCAAACCGAGTAATTCCCACTCAACGTCGCTGATACGTACGGATCCCCGCATCGTCACATTGTGGCGGTGCTATTTCATGTGTACAACGTTCACCTAATTTCCTATTTTTTTCGCCTAATTTACAAGCCAATACGGGATGTCACAGCGTATTGTATGAGCACGCAGAACGAAGTCGTGGACGAGAAGGCTGTTGACATGTCGGGGTTGTTGGGTGCTGTCTTGATTATCGAACATGACCCGTTGGTGCTGTCAATGTATATGCGCACGTTGCAACACGAATACGATGTGTTGACTGCTCACACGGTGAGCCAATGTGAATCGCATTGCCAGCGTACCGACTTACGAGTTGTCGTAATCGAGCCACACCGACCCGATGGCAAAGGCAACGAATTGTTGGCGACACTGCGCAGCATACTGACGCAGCGACAGGTTCCAGTGATTGTCTGTAGCGTGCTCGATGCCAAGCGCACCAATCACGATGCTGGGGTGCATTCACATCTGGTCAAACCAGTCACACCCGAAGCATTGCGTCAGATTATCACGCAGTGTTAGCACTGGTCCGTTGCGGAGTTCTCAAGGAAGGATTGTCATGACCACACGGAGCATACCGCGCATCGCCGCTCGGCGTGAAGCCGCACTCGCCTGGTTGTTTATCCTGCCGAGCCTCATCGGGTTCTTGGCGTTTTTTGCCGTGCCCTCATTCCGCGGCTTTATCATGAGTTTCACCAACTGGGACCTCTTTCGCCCTGCCAAATTCATCGGATTAGCCAACTACACCAAACTCTTTGGTGACAAAGACTTCTTGCACGCATTGCGGGTCACCGTTTATTACGTGCTCCTCAATATTCCGTTGCAGACGGTCCTCGCGTTGGGATTAGCCGTCCTGATGGATCGCTTCACCAAGTCCACACTCATCCGTGGCGTGTTTTTGTTGCCCTGGTTGTTGCCCAATATTGTGGTGGCGCTCATCTGGTTGTGGTTGCTCGACCCCACCATGGGGTTCCTCAATCAAATCATTATGGGGCTCGGTTTTGAGCGACAGCCCTTCCTCGGATCGGTGTCACAGGCCATGCCCACCATCGCCGGTATCAACATCTGGCGCCATGCGGGGTATACGGCGATTTTGTTGTATGCCGGGTTGCAGACTATCCCCAAGGATGTCTACGAAGCTGCCGCCATCGACGGCGCCAACGAGCGTCAGATATTTTTTGGTATCACCTTGCCACTACTACGCCCCGTGCTCGTCTTTGTGCTGGTGACCACGATTATTGGTTCGTTCCAGATCTTTGACACCATTTCGATGACGACCAAGGGTGGCCCAGTGGATGCCACGCGTGTGATTTATTGGTACATCTATGAATACGCGTTTGTGCGCTTCAAGATGGGCTATGCAACCACACTCGCCGTCGCTTTATTCACCATTCTTATTACGATCACCATCATCCAGATGCGGTATTTCAACGCCAATACATCTGACTTGGATTAATAACGCATCGTTGTGTGAGGAGTACGTACCGATGAAGACATCGCGCCGCAACACAAACAAGATATTGGCTTGGATCGGATTTAGTCTGATTATCTTTATCACGCTCTTTCCCGTGTATTGGGTGGTTCGTACCAGTTTTTCGAGCCCCAAAGAAATCTACGTACAGACATCCAACGTCTTCCCTGCTGGATTTACCGTCAACAACTTCAAACGCGTGCTCGGCATGTTCAGCTCGGAGGAAGCGGTTGCGCAAGGTGGCACAGCTACGGGCATCGACTTCACTACGGCGTTACGCAACTCAATCATCGTCTCCACATTGTTGGTGGTGGGGCAGACGCTGTTCAGTGCCATGGCTGCCTACGCCTTTGCACGGCTGCGGTTTTGGGGGCGTGATCAAGTTTTTTTCTTGTATCTGACGGCCATGATGATTCCCGGGGTCATTACACTCATCCCCAACTTCGTGCTGGTACGCGACCTCAAGTTGCTCGATTCATTTGCAGGGATTGTGGCACCAGGATTTTTGATGACGCCATTCACGGTGTTTTTCTTGCGCCAGTTTTTCTTGGGTATCAATCACGAGCTCGAAGAAGCCGCCAAACTCGATGGGGCCTCAATTCCTACGATTTTCTGGCAAGTTGTCGTGCCGTTGAGTGTACCGGCTTTGAGCACATTGGCCATTTTGCAATTCATTGGGTCGTGGAACGACTACTTGTGGCCGTTTTTGGTCGGCAAAGATGAGTCAGTCCGTGTGTTGACAGTGGCGTTGGCTATTTTTCGCCAACAGACACCCCAAGGCGCACCCGACTGGGGTGGCTTGATGGCAGGGACCACACTGAGTCTGATTCCCACGTTAGTGATTTTCTTGTTGTTTGGACGGCGGGCAGTGAACGCGATTCAGTTCACCGGGTTCCGCTAGATTTTCTTTGGCATCAACGGCTCTGCCGTGTTGCATATTTGTTAGGTTTTCTTTTTAGGAGGAAAGTTCGATGCGTTCACGTATCAACGCCCTGGCT
>CAZIKU010000120.1:0-5656 GCA_964539815.1 uncultured Klebsiella sp.
GTACCACGGTGCAGGTCCCACTGGGGATTCTCCCCACCCATCGACACCATCAGCAGTGATGCGCATAATCACGGCATGGCTACCTTCTTCACGCCAGCCACTCGTTTCAAACGGTGACACATACGGCAGGTTAATCCGGCGCATTTCGACCTGTTGGATTCGCATGGTTTTCCTCCTAGTTCGTGGTAGCAGGTGTGCAAATATAGCACCACCCGCGCCCGGGAATCGATATACAATCCACAACAGCATATCCAGCAGCGAACGCAGCCTCGAAGTAGGTGCGTTGCATCATGCGCCAGGCCGCCAACCGCGCTTTGTCGTGTGTACGGAGCATGGCGAGGTGTTCGGGCAGTGGGATGGCCACATGCTGCCCGTCCCAGGCAGGCATCATTTCGGCATACGGCATATTGTCGCGCACAGTCACGGGATAGGCCAATTGCGCATAATTCCATGTTGGGTAGATTTGGGCGACATGGGTGGCGACCCGGTCACTGTCCATCCACCAATCGACTTGAAAGCGGTCGCTGGGCGCACCTGCGTTTAAGGCATCGGTCATTTCGCCGTAGACATCGCGTTTGTAGGTGACACAACGCGCTCCAAGGCGGTGAATGTTGAAACTACCATTGACGATTTGCAGTGGATCGTAGGTCCAACTCATCAGCGTTGTCTGCCCATCGCGCAGGATTGTGTCCCGTTGCGCGAGTTTGAGTTGCAACCCGATATCACGTCCGCGATATTCAGGCAATACCCCCACGATGTGACTGCAGTATTTGAGTTGTGGCTGCGGCGTATGATACACGCCATACCACCCCAGCGCAAAGCCAATCATGCCGTGCGCTGTTTGCGGACCATTGCTGTCGTATGCCCCCAGGAGTACGCAGTTGTTGGTAGCCCATGTGACAAGCACATGTGTGGGGATGATTTCGTCTTCGGTCATGCCCCAAATCGTGGCGTGGATGCTCTGCAGGTCGGCACACCCTGTCAAATCGGTAATTGGACGGATCGAGATGGTCATAGTCGTTCACTCTATTAGTTGGGGCGCTTGAGCTCGGTGAGATGGCTGCGGCGGATGAATGAATTGACCACATCATCGAACAAGGGCAATGCATCGTCTGCAGGAACATGATCACGGACTTTGACGTAGACGGCATTATGGTCATCAAAGCAGAGTGTTGGACCACCAAAACAGCTGTACTGCGCACGAGCATACTCGAAGTCGCGGCGAATGACATCGCGCACCGCAGGATCGTGCGTATCGCGGGTAAAACGTGCCATGTCAACGCCACAGGCTGCCGCAACCTCGGCCACGGGGGCGCGTTGATTGAGAGCGATTTTTTGGGTATGCCGTGCCTCAAATAATGCGGCGCGGAATGTATTGTATAGCGCGTTTGATTGGAGTCGGACTGCTTCGGCAGCCCAGAATCCGTGCAATCCACTCCAGTTGGTGCTGCCATCGTGGCGCAGGTAGTCGTCACCATCCTGTTCCCATATACGCCATGCTGAGTCAGCGGGAGTATTGACTTGTTCGAGCGAGAAGGGACGCCAATCAATCACTACAGAGGGGCGCTGTGCCACCACGGTGTCAAGCCAACGCGATGCACGCCAACATACCGGGCACAAAAAGTCGTAATAGACAGTAATCTGCATCACCATTCTCCATTCGTTGTCACGTAGATGTAGTCTAGCATTTTTTCGGCCATTCACAAACCATCCTGCACCACCATCCGGTACAGGGTTTGTTGTCGCTGTGCAGCACGGTGATACACTGCGTGCGCCTGCATATCAGGGTAGTAGGTATCACCGAGTGGTGTATCCACATCAGTGAGCCGCGTCATCACTCCTTCACTGCGCAACACCAGCAATGCCACACCGCGGGCGGTACCTTCGACGACTGCTGATGCAGTGACGGGTCGCCCCAACACGTCGGCACAGATTTGCAACCAGGTCGGTGAGCGGAGCAACGCCCCCCCACTTGCGATGACTTGCTCGCTTTTGGGCAACCGTGCGGCAATCTGGCCAAACCGCAACGCCATCGATTCGATAGCAGCCCGCAGGATGTCATACGGGGTCGTCCCCAAGTGCATACCATGGATGGTGGCACGGGCGTCTCCAGCCCAACCCGGGCTACGTTCGCCGGCCCACAGCGGGACAATGGTCAGCCCATGGGAATCGGGGGCATATGTGGCAATACGCGCCTCGATAGTGCGATCATCGGCATCGGCGAAGTCGTAGGTGGCACGGATCCACTGGTAGATGTTGCCTCCTTCACTGGTTGCACCACCCACCAGAGCGAGTTGTGCATCGATGCGATAACACCATAATCCCGGGGGTGGCAGCGGAGTACCTGGCAGTGCGATACGGAGCGCCCCCGTGGTCCCCACCGTGAGTGCCAAATGACGATGGTCGGTGCAACCACTACCGACATTCGCAGCAGCACCGTCACCCACTGCTGCGTACCAGCGCACATGTTGGAGTGCTGGCCAGCGGATTGCCCACGGTGGAGCCATGCCGACATGCGGGACGGAGACATCGACAATCGTCGCTAATGCGGTATTGGGCATGTCAATATGTTGCAGCCACGTGGCATCCCATTGCAGCGTGGTGCGATTCATCAGACCGGTCCAGGCAGCAATACTCGGTGTCACACGACGGATACCCAGCCAACGCCATTCGAGGTATTCACCGAGGGTCATCCACCACTGCGCATTCTGCCATTCATGAGGCTGTATCTGCTGGAGCCAGCGTACCCGTGCTGGCCAATAGTTGGGACGGAGCATGCAACCGGTCTGCGCGTGGTAATCGACTTCATCGTATGCTTGACGCAGCTGATGCGCTTGGGCGTCGCTCTGTGTATCGGCATAGGTGCGTAGCGGGCCAACTGCACGCCCATCAGATGCAATCCCAACCATGGTGGTAGTCATGGTTGCCACACCAATTGCAGTGACGGCATGACGAGCGGCGCCCAGCTGGCTGAGGATGTCGTCGACGACTGCAACACACTGGTCAAACAGTGCGTCGATGTCGATTTCTGCACCGCCGTGTTGCGTCGTTGTGACATCAATGGCACGGCGTGCTTCGATGCCATCGATACAACGAGCATGCGCATCAAAACACAATAAACGCACCGCGCTGGTACCCACATCAAGTGTGAGTACCAGCGGGTGAATAGCATGATCGATCTGAACAGACTGCATGGTGTAGGCTCCGGCACGCCGGGTCACCCACGGCGGTATCGATTAACTGTTCTTGGGGCGTTCTCCTAATGTCACAGTATACTCTGACTCTTGCCCATCGCGCAGAATGGATAGCACCACATTGTCACCTGGTTGATGCTGGAGCAAGACGCCTGGCAGGGATGCTTGTTGTCCGAGGCGTACGCCTTCGAATGCAGTAATCACATCACCAGCCTTGATACCAACACTTGCAACAGGGCCACCATCAATGACGCTTGTAATATACGCACCCTGTTTGGCTGCCAACTGGTACTGTTCGGCAATATCCGCTGTAATCATGACATAGGTAATACCAAGGAAGGGATAGCGTACTTCACCCTTGGCGATGAGTTGTTCACTGACACGGCGCATCACGTTGGATGGAATCGCAAACCCTAATCCTTCCACCACCGTGCTATTGCCACTCTGGCGTACCACCATGGTGTTGATGCCGATAATCTCGCCATTCATGTTGATGAGTGGACCACCGCTGTTGCCGTTGTTGATGGCAGCATCAGTTTGGATGAGGCCTTCGGGCATTCCACCATCGAGATTACGATTGAGGGCACTGATTACACCCACAGTGACACTGTTTTTGTATTCGCCGAGTGGACTCCCAATTGCAATCACGGTTTCACCTTGGCGGAGTACATCCGAGTCACCAATCGGGATGTATGTTGGTACTGCGCCATCGACTTTCAAGAGGGCGAGATCCATTAGCGAATCTGCCCCCACGAGCGTAGCATCGCGTTGTGTACCATCCGAGAAAATCACCTGCAGCGACGAGGCACCGTCGACCACGTGATTGTTGGTGATGATATATCCGTCAGGGCTGATAATCGCACCTGAACCGCTACCGACCTGGCCACGTTGATCGCTATTGATGACGGTGACCACTGCCGGACCAACTTTGGCGACCACATCGGGTACCGAACCAGTCGCAGGGGCAGTATTCGCCGGGGCATTTTCGGTATTTGGTACGGCAGTCGGCAACACGGGTGCGACTGTGGGGACAACTTCTTGGATTTGTTGTGGTTTACTCGTCGGCGCAGGGTTGACTACGGCAGTAACCACACGCGGATTCTGACGCATGACATAGAGCGACACTCCTGCGCCTGCCACTGCCCCAAGGACGGCACCACCAATCAAGGTCAGTACCAATACCACAATCAGTAAAAAACTACTTCCACGTGCCATATTCATTCTCCGTTACGCAAGTGACGCGACCAATGCATCACGTTACGCTAGGTACTATGCCAAATAAATATAAACTTGGAGTGAAAACACTATGAGCACATGATGAACGTGGAAAAACACTACACACCCACACTCCACTTATCGACGTCGCTTGGCAAAAACACGCCTATCAGTGTATGATGTTAGCACAAATACGTCTTATCAATCTCCACTGCGAGTCATATATATGCCATCACCCATCAACAACCGCGAAGCCACGATTCGGGATGTTGCCAAACTTGCACAAGTATCTGCAATGACCGTATCACGCGTCATCAATGGCTCGATATCGGTCCATCCAGATACACGCACACGCATCCTCAACGCAATTGATGAACTCAACTATCGGCCCAAGCCACCACGCCAATATCATACACCACCCAAATCGCAAACCATTGGATTTATTGTGCCCAATCTGGGTGATCAGTTTTTTGCGCGGATTAGCGTGGGTGTAGAAATGACGGCCAGTCGATATGGATGCTTGGTCATCGTCTGTAACAGCTATGGAGATAGTGCCTACGAAAAGCACTACATCCAGAGCCTGATGCAACGCAACGTGGACGGGATTATTTTGGCAGCATCATGCGACAATTCAGCAACATACCTACAAGAATTTGTATACCACGGGTACCCACTCGTGCTCATTGATCGCGAAATTCCTGGTATTGCGGTGGATACTGTCCAAAGTGACAACATTCAGGGCATGTTGACTCTGATGCAGCACCTCATCGGATTGGGACATCAACGTATTGCACTCATCAACAGTCATCAATTTATTTCGACATCGCGAGAACGGTTGCACGGCTATCGTCAGGCACTCGATATTGCCGGGATTGCCTTTGATGCAACGCTGGTCTATGAGGATGTCGCCACACATACACCGCCAGGGTACCATGTGGCCATGAAAATATTGCAACAGCCGCAGCGACCCCATGCAGTTGTCACCGTAAATGCCGAAATCGCCAATGGGGTGGTACAAGCATGTACTGAATTACGTCTACGTATCCCACAAGATGTTGCGCTCGTCACGTTTGATGATTTTACACATACCAATGCAATTTTTCCGTTTTTCACTGTAGCAGATCAACCAACCACACTGATTGGATCATTTGCAGTCGAACAACTCATGCGTCGCATCAATGAACCCCAATTGCCGATTTCCAATATCAAATTGCCCACCGTATTCATAGAACGCCGATCATGTGGAT
>CAZIKU010000121.1:0-5611 GCA_964539815.1 uncultured Klebsiella sp.
TATTCGCACCTATAATCGCCACGGGATGACGGCAATTACCCGCGGTGGTGACGGCATGGTGGCCCGCGAAGACATGCTGCATGCCATCGAAACTGCCCAGGCAGAGCCGTTGCCCAGCAACTTCGAAGTCTTGCACGTCATGCCATATCGCTATACACTCGACGGCACCATCGTGCGTGATCCCATCGGGATGCCAGGGTATCGCCTCGAAGTCGATGTGCATGTGGTCGTCTGTGAAAACACGGCTATCCATAACCTCATCAAAATTGTGCAGGATGTGGGCGTCGAAATCGATGATATCGTCTTGCAACCCCTCGCCGCTGCCGAAGGGGTACTGACCAGCGACGACTGTGAAAACGGTGTGGTACTCATCGAAATTGGCGCTGGTACTACCAGTCTCGCATTCATCGCCCAGGGCAATACGTGGCACACGGCGGTCATTCCTGTGGGTGGGCAAACGTTTACCAACGACATCATTTTGACCTTTCAGATGAATCCACACTCGGCCGAACACAACAAACAAACCCAGGGCTCGGCATTGGCCGATGTGACGCGTGACAACGAGTTGATGGTGGTCGAAGGCAGTCGCCCCGGTGATCAGATCGACGTCAGTCGCAAAATGTTCAATCAGTGCATCCAAGCCCGTGCCGACGAGTTGATCGACTTCATCATGTACGAAGTCTCGCAGAGCATCTATGATGGTGCCTATGCGGCGGGTATCGTGCTGACGGGTGGTGGTGCCAAAATGCGCGACATCGACCTGTTGTTCGAATCACGCTTTAGTTCGTCGGTGCGGATTGGTGTGCCACGCAACATGGTTGGTGTCAGCGATGCCCTCAATTCACCTGCATTTGCCACGGCCGTCGGCCTGATTCGCTGGGGGTATCGCCACGGCAGCAACGACGATGCTGGCCTCGCCCCCGAAGAAGGGCGCTGGGTCGAACTCTACGAGCAGTTCAAAGCCTGGTTGCGCGAGTTTTTACCGTAAACAGGACGTGACACTGGCATCGATGAAAAGTTGTTGGCAAAAATGTAAGAAATCTCTATACAAAATGACAACTTGATAGTGTATAATGTGTAGTAGATTACAAAATCGTTAATACATTCTGGTAACTATCGATATTTTGCCCTGCATCAGTGCACGGCCACCCGCCCACGAGGAGTACTATCATGCTAGACAACACACAGGATCTCAATGAACGTGTGGCCGTAATTCGGGTCATTGGTGTGGGTGGCGGTGGCTCCAATGCCGTCGATCGCATGGTGGCAGATGGTGTCCAAAACGTTGAATTTATCACGGTGAATACCGATGCCCAAGCGTTATTCATGTCCAAGGCGACCCAGCGTATCCGCATCGGCGAGAAGCTGACACGTGGACTCGGCGCCGGGGGTGATCCGACGACTGGCCAGCAAGCGGCCGAAGAATCCCGCGACGAACTCACCAAGGCGCTCAAGGGTGCCGACATGGTCTTTATTACTGCTGGTATGGGTGGTGGCACGGGCACAGGTGCTGCTCCAGTGATTGCGCGTCTCGCCCACGAAATGGGGATTTTGACCGTCGGTGTGGTGACGAAACCATTTACATTCGAGGGTCGCCCGCGCCGCCGTACCGCCGAGCAGGGGATTGAGTCTCTCCGCCCGTACGTCGATACGCTGGTGATTGTCCCCAACGATCGCTTGTTGTTGGCAGGCAACAAAAACGCCACCATGGTGCAAGCCTTCCAGATGGCTGACGGCGTGTTGCGCCAGGGCATCCAGGGTATTGCCGACATGATTAACTTGCCAGGCCTCATCAACGTCGACTTCGCCGATGTGCGTTCCGTCATGCAACGCTCGGGTTCGGCATTGATGTCGATTGGTATTGGCAGTGGCGAAAACCGCATGGTCAGTGCCGTCAAAGAAGCCATCGAATCGCCGTTGCTGGAAGTGACCATTGATGGTGCCCGCAGCGTGTTGCTCAATGTGACCGGCGGCGAAGATGTGACCATCTTCGAAGTGCAGGAATCCGCATCCATCATCGAAGAAGCGGTCGATCCCAATGCCAATATCATCTGGGGCTTGTTGATTGACCCCAACTTCCCACGTGGTCAGGTCAAGGTGACCTTGATTGCTACGGGCTTTGACGACGAAAAGAAGCAACCAGCCACTCCCGAGCCAGTGCGGTCGGTACGCCCGCAACCAGTTGACCAAGGGCAACAGCCGGTGCGTCCTGCTGCGGGCCGGACTGGTATTTCATCGCCGTTGTCGAGTACGGGTCCCCGTGATGGTCGTACGCCCTCACAACCACTCCCGGTGCGCAATTTACCCAATCCGAGCGATGTCGACATTCCGGTGTTCTTGCGGCGTGGGAACCGCGACAAAGACCGCAACTAAGATTGCGGTAAAGGGACAGCGACCATGACAAAGCAACCACAACGGAAAATACAAGCCGTTATTCGCGTGATTGGGGTGGGCGGTGGTGGCTCAAACGCCATCGACCGCATGATTGAAGACGGCGTCCAGGACGTCACATTCGTGGCCGTCAACACTGACGCCCAGGTCCTGCGCAAATCCAAAGCCGACTACCGCATCTGTATCGGTGAACGGCTGACGCGTGGCATGGGTGCCGGTGGTGACCCCACCGTCGGATCACGTGCCGCCGAAGAAAACAACGACGAGTTGTACGATATCCTCAAGGGCTCGGACATGGTCTTTATCACCGCGGGTATGGGTGGTGGGACGGGGACGGGTGCCGCCCCAATTGTGGCCAGCATCGCCCAGGATCTCGGCATTTTGACCGTCGGTGTGGTGACCAAACCCTTCTTCTTTGAAGGCAAACGGCGCATGGAACAAGCCGAAAAGGGCTTGGCACAGCTCCGTGAGCATGTCGACGCTCTCGTGGTTGTCCCCAATGATCGTCTCGTCGAAAACTACGCCAAGAAACCGAACGTTTCGATTCTCCAGGGGTTCCAAATCGTCGATAGCGTGTTGCGTCAGGGCATCCAAGGTGTCTCCGACCTGATTACCAAAACGGGCCTCATCAACGTCGACTTCGCCGATGTGCGTGCCGTCTTGGCTGGTTCGGGGCAGGCACTGATGTCGATTGGCACAGGTGCCGGCGAAAACCGCATCCAGCAAGCCATTGATGCGGCGATGACATCGCCGTTGCTCGATGTCGAGATTCGCGGTGCCAAACGCGTGCTGATTAACATAACCAGCAACGAAAACATCCAGCTCAGCGAAGTCGCCGAAGCTGCCTCAACCATCGAATCGATTGTCGACCCCGATGCCAACATCATCTGGGGCTCCGTTATTGATCCCCACTTCCCCCCCGATCAAGTCAAAATCACGTTGGTGGCCACAGGGATTACGGTGATGCGCGAGCAAACCCGCCCGACCCCCCGCCAAACCGATAGCCATGCCTTCGGCGCCAATGGCCGCAACGGTGCCGATACGTCGCGCCCGACCAACGGCGTCGATCGCCAGCCTGCCAATGGCGGGCGCCCCTTTGGCCAGACCCCTGACCGCGCTACGGATGCAGGGCGCCCGACAACACCAACGGATGCCAAAGCCAACGGCAATCGTACTCCGCCGCCACAAACGCCACAGCGTCCTGTGTCGAACGGCAATGCGCCACTCGATCGCGGTGTGCGGAGCAACTTCGGTGAACCACGTCCCTACGACGATCCCAATATCGGCATTCCGCCATGGGTGCGTGACCCCAAGAAGCGCAACGACTCCAACAATTAGTCACGTGCATATGCAGTCATCAATCCCTCTCCGTACCGATGCGTACTGAGAGGGATTTTTGTGGCATAATCAGAGTGAACAACTGCTTCCCCCCATCTTTCATGGAGCACAATCAAATGAGTAGCATGCTTGTGACGAATGGTCCGATTTACACACTCGATCCGGCCTTGCCGCAGGTCGAAGCGTTGGGAATTCGTGATGGTATCGTGTGTGCGGCGGGCTCGCGAGCCGACGTGGCCGCCGTCTTGCCCGATCCCACCTATACGCTTGATTTACAAGGAAATGCGGCCATCCCCGGTTTGACGGATGCGCACGTGCATATCATTTCGCACGGGTTGTATCTACGCCAAGTCCGCCTCGATGGCCTCGACGACTTCGAAATGGTCTGTGCCCGCATTGCCGATGCCGCGCAAAAGTTGCCTGCCAACACCTGGATGCAGGGCTGGGGCTGGGATCACACCTTGTGGGGCGGCCGCTGGCCAACGGCCGACGATCTGGAATCACTTGTACCTGGCCGCCCAGCGATTTTTCCCCGCAAAGACGGCCACTCGGCCTGGGTCAATCATACTGCCATGCGCATCGCCGGCATCACCCGCGATACCGCGGATCCAGTGGGTGGGCACATCGACCGTGATGCCAACGGCGATGCCACGGGTATTTTCAAAGAAACAGCCATCGACCTGATCCGTCGGCACATCCCCGACTACAACGACGAAGACCGCATCAATGCTGCCAAAGAGTGCTTTGCCGAAGGCTACCGCTATGGCATGGTCGGCATGCATGGTCTGACGGGCATGAAGCGCGACGGATTCATCCACTTGCGCGCCCTACAAGAATTGCGCCACCGTGGCGAAATGCCCGGACGCGTGTTGATGTGTATTGACCCCAACGGCTTCGAACACATGCTTGAGATGGGCATCCGCAGTGGCATGGGTGACGACTGGTTGCGCATCGGCCAGTTTAAATTCTTTGCCGATGGTACATTGGGCTCCGAGACTGCCGACATGCTGGCTCCCTTCGAAGGGGGCAACAACCTGGGCTTGCCCACCATTTCACGCGACGAAATCTTTGATTATGTGCGCCGTGCCAACCACGCCGGTATCGCCATCTCGGTGCACTGCATCGGTGACGGTGCCAACCGCAAAGTGCTCGATGCCGTGCAATCAGCGCTCGCAGCCCTGCAACGCCCTGGTGAGAGCCTGTTTGATACGTCCAAGCGCGTGCTCACACTCCCCAACCGCATCGAACACTGTCAGCTGCTGCATCCCAGCGATATTCCACGCTTCGCAGAACTCAACGTCGTGGCGTCGATGCAACCGGTGCACATGATTGGCGACCTCGATACGGCGCAGCGTCTGTGGGGGGCTCGCAATGCAGGCAGCTATGCCTGGCGTGCCCTCGAAACCAGCGGTGCCGTGTTGGCGTTGGGATCTGATGCCCCCGTTGAATCACTCAATCCCTGGTATAGCGTCTATGGTGCGGTGACACGGCGCAAACTCGACGGTACGCCGACCGGTGGCTGGTATCCCGAATTGGCACTGAGCCGCATGAGCGCGCTCCGTGGATTCACTGTGGGTGCCGCCTACGCTGCCAACAGCCATACCCGTCAGGGGACACTCATGCCGGGTATGCTCGCCGATCTGGCCGTGCTGACCCATGACCCGTTTGCGTGTGATGCTAGCGAGCTACAGCACATCATGTCGCGCTTGACCATGATCGAAGGCCGCATCGTCTATCGGAATGGGTTCTAATCGATACGGTTGGTACAGACGCATGGCCATGCGTCTGTACCAACCGCCATGCGTCTATACCATGCCCGCAAAAAACTCCCCCCAAATTCCCCTTGACAAGCAGATTGTGTTTGTGTTAAGATACACCACGT
>CAZIKU010000122.1:0-5609 GCA_964539815.1 uncultured Klebsiella sp.
GAATCAACAACGATGAATTGCGATATGATGGAGGCAAAGAATCAAATAGCCCAACGAAAGCCGAGTAGCTGATGCGTTTCTCGATTCGCTTCAACAATGACCGCCCCGTCCACGAATACATTGACCTCGCACAGCGCGCCGAAGCCGCCGGATTCGATCAATTCTGGGTGAGTGACGACCTCTTTCTCTACGGCGTATGGCCGATTTTGGCGGCCTGTGCCACCGCCACGCAACGCATTCAACTGGGCACCTGCATCGTCAATCCCTACACCATGCATCCCGCCGAAATCGCCATGCAGGCAGTGGCACTCGACGAACTCTCTGGCGGGCGCGCGCTACTCGGTATCGGTGCCGGCGCCGGTGATTTTTTGGGGTGGGTTGGTGTCCCGCAAGAGCGCCCGCTCTCGCGCATTGTCGAGACGATACAGGTCCTGCATGCCCTCTTTCGTGGTGAACGTGTCCCCCATGTCGGTGCCGAGCTGGGCACCTGGAGTAGCGAAGCCTACTTGCGCGTGCCCACACGCCCCATCCCGATTTACTTGGGTGCCATGAGTCCCAAAATGCTCGAGGCGATTGGGCAGTATGCGGATGGTGGCTTGCCCCTCTTGTTCCCACCCGAGCACTACCATCGCGCCCGGGCCTTGGTCGACACCGGAATCACGCGTGCGGGGCGGGCAGCCACCGACGTCGACATGGCCGCCTGTATTTGGGTCTCGGTGGGGGATGACGCTGCCGCAGCAGAGGCTGTGCTACGCCAAAAAATTGCCTACTACGGCCATGCCCTGAGTGATACGATTCTGGCCAATTTGGGCGTGTCGCGCAGTGAATTTGTACCCATCGAACACGCCATTCAGCACGACCACGACGAAGCCCGGGCCTGTGCCATGGTGACGCCAGCCATGCTCAAGATCGGCATCACGGGCACCGGCCCCGATTTACTCCCACGCTTGCACGCCCTGGCAGCAGCTGGGGCCCGGCATATCAGTTTTGGCCCACCACTTGGTCCTGACCCACGCCATGCCATCTCCGTACTTGGTCGTGACGTCTTGCCCGTGTTGCGCGCCACCTACGGATAAACACACATCCCCCCGCTGTCCACGACAGCGGGGGGATGATGCGTGATGGGCTATGAAATGGGTTGGAGTGCGGGCTGGAATTGTGCGGCGCGCGCCAGGAATTCGGTCATTTCGACGTCGTTGTCGGCCAACGTCGCCAGCGTGGCCCAGACTTGGGCATTCTCGGAGTAGACGTCACTCATGACTTCGAGCAAGATGCGTGCCCGCCGTGCATCCCCCATGCGATAGAGGCGATTTGCCGTTTTGAGCAGTGCTTGACACTCGGGATCAGCCATTGAATTGCCTCGTTGTCTATTGTACGCTGGCAGCGACCAACCAGCCTTGTGATTTATTCTGTCCGCCATAAAGGGTAAGGTTGCTGGCATCGGCATGCACATCAAAGATGAGCGCCATACTCAACAACGCCGATCCGTTGGGGACGCTATCGCCGACGATGATGTCGGACACGACACCACGGCCACCACCGATGTTCATCAGGGCGTTGGTGCGCTCCACATTGACGTTGTAGGTGCGGCCTTGGGCATCCTTCAACACAAAGAATTCCGCAGGGATGGCTTGCTCGTTGCCGCTACTATTGGCGACGACGACCACCACCACGAAGTAGCGGCCATTGCTGGCGGGGACATCACCCAGCTTGGCGGTACGATCACCAGCGACTAGCGGGCTGCGTACGCCATATGTCCAGCCACTATCGGTGAGCGTTTCGGCTTCGCTGACGATGACTGCCGGCATGGGGGTCGGTGTTTCGGTGATGGCTGGCGTCATCGTGGCCCGTGGCGACGAGGTGGCCAGGCTTTCGACGGTGGCTGCCACCGCCGTAGTTTCGGCTTCGGTTTGGGTATCGCTATTAAAGAGCCCCGTGGATACACCACCGAGATTGAGGTCGTTGCCCCAAATTTGTGTCGCCAAAAAGACAATCAACAGCAAAAAGATGGTGCCCAGCACGCCCCACATCAGGGGACTTGGGCCACGACCCTCGTCCATCTCCTCGTCTTCGAACGTTTCGAGTGCCTCGGTGAGTTCGTCTTCTTCGGTGAGTGCTTCATTTACGGGCTGACTACTGCGCCCACCGCTTGACGCTGGTGTGGCACGTTGCCGCCCAAAGAAGCCCCCCGTGCGCTCACGCGCGGTGCTGATGGCGGCGCGGCCGCGCTCGGCCACACTCTGGCGTTCGCCGTTGAGGGCCCGCAAGCCGCGTAATGCCATTTCGTTCTGTGGGTCAATCTGCAGGGCATGTTCCAACGCATTGCGCCGCTGTGTCGGGTTGTCTGAGACACCAGCGAGCCACAACCATGCTTGAATATTGTTGGGGTCCTGTTTGGTCAACAACGTGAACAGATTGCGAGCCTCCTCGCGATTGCCATCACGGGCTGCCTCGATGCCCAACTGCAGGATTTCTTTTGCATCGGCCATGCGCTACTCCAATTCACACAATACATAATATCAGGTAGTACTATATTGCATAGTATAACAAAGAGTATGAGTACGGTCAATAGATGGTGATACCCGTATAATGGATATGAAGAAAGAAAAGGTAGGACGGGTATGCGATTGGCAAGTTTTCGCCGCACAGGGACACAAATCGATGCCGGAATCGTGAGCGAAGTCGGCATCATTGATATTCACGAGGGCATGGCGTTGTTGAGTGAAGAGCGTCCGTTGCAGCCGTTGGGGTTGCACGAGATCATCAGCGCGCGCCACGATGTGGTGCATATCGGCATGGTGAGTGCACTCGAAAGCATGATGGTGGCGCAACGCGACGCGTTGGCGGGGGCACACTGGTTCGGTGGAGTGGAAATGGTGATGCGCCGTGATGACGTGCAATTATTAGCACCGTTTCCGTTGTTGCGTGGCTGGTTGCGCACCGCACAGCATATTGCAGCGCACGAACGCTTGCTCTATCGCCGTGGCGAGCATATTGGTATGTACTGGCACGAACGGCCACCGTTGTGGGGGGCAGTTGCCCACAGCTGGCATGGAGATCGCGCGCTTGTCCCATTCCCCGATACCACGGCATGCGACATCGAATGTGAGTTGGTGTGGGTGCTAGGGCGTGATGTGTCATATCCCGATAGTAGTGAAGCCCACGAGGCGATTTTGGGGGTGACGTTGATGGCAAATGTGGTTGCCCGCGACCGCGGCGACGACGATGTGCTGTATGGCATGTGGTCGCATCCAGTGGCAGGCATCATGGGGCCGTTTTTGACGACCATGGACGAACTCGCAGAATACGTGCTGCCCGATGGCCGCCTGAATATTCCCTTGCAAATCCTCGTCAACGACGTGGTGCGCAACCGTTTCAACATGCGCGATGTGGACTACGCCATGGGTGACGTGGTAGCGCATGCCGCAAGTAGTGGTATGTTGCCCGCAGGGAGTGTGTTTAGTAGCGGCATCTTGTGTACACTCAGTGACCAGGGTGGGGCGTGGCTGGTCCCCGGTGACGAAATCACGCTCGATGCAGGACCACTGGGCACATTAACCTGGCAAATGGAGGAGTGACCATGAGATGGCTCATCCGGCTCGTCGTCTGGGTAGGGGTCATGACGAGCATGTCGTGTGGCGCACCAGTGGCGGTGCCAACGGCTACGCCATCCCTGCCGCAACCGATGCTGACCACACTGGGCGCAGTGCCTCCACTGCAACCACAGACGGTGACGGTGACGTTGCCCAATGTGCGTGGTGTGGTGGATGTAGTCCTCAGCGATGCCCGCAACACAGTTGTGATGAGCGACAGTGTGACCATACAGGCGGATGTCACGACACTGCCCATCGTGCCACGTGGCGCACTCGGACAGGCAACCTTGCAGGTGTCACAACGTGGTGTCTTGCTAGTGGCGGCGCCCGTATATACGCTGGTGGCTCAGAGTAGTGTGGCGACGTCACAGCCGATTTATGCAGAGGTCTTTGCCAAGACGGTGCGCTATTTGCAGGGAAGTATGCGCAGTTATCCGCTCAATGGTGTCACCATTCGCGGCTATCGTTCACCGGATAATCCGTTGTTGTGGTTGCGCGATCACGTCTACCAAGGACGCGGGTTCCGTTATATTGAATCCGATGTCAAAAGCCTGCTGACCGCCTTTCGTGATGCACAACGCGCCGATGGTAGTTTGCCCGACTGGGTCGATCAGCCCGAATTGGGCGTGACGGCGGGGCGCAAAGAAGTCGAAGCGGACGTGGAGTTTTTGTTCGTGCACGGGGTCTACGAAGCCTGGCAGATGAGTGGCGACACGGCATGGTTACGCGACATGATGCCGGCAGTGCGTCGGGCGCTGGCGTACACCACGAGCGATCCGGTCCGTTGGGATGCGGCGCGTGGGCTGATTCGTCGCCCATATACCATCGACATGTGGGACTTTGAATATGGACCAACGACGGTCAACCCCGACACCGGTCAGCCTGCCCCACGGCACTGGATTGATGAAAAAACGGTGTGGGGGACATTTCATGGCGACAACACGGGGCTCGCACAGGCGCTACGCGAAATGGCCACACTCGAAGAAGCCGTCGGTGAGCCGGTGCGGGCGCAGCAGTATTACGAGCTCGCCGAAGCCGTCACCAAGCGCATCAAAAAACTCAGTTGGAATGGGCAATTTTTTACGCATTTTGTCCCCGAGGATACGGCATGGCAGGCGTCCAACGTGGACATGGCACAACAGCTAAGTATTTCGAATGCATATGCACTCAATCGCGGTGTGCTCAGTGGGAGCGAAGCGCAAGCGGTGCTCAAAACGTACTACATGCGTGGTCAGCAACGCCCCGATGCGGTGTTGCCGTGGTTCAGCATCGATCCACCATTCCCGGCGGGTGCCTACGGCATGGCGGGGCGCAAGGGTGAATTGCCCGGTGAATACGTCAATGGTGGCATCATGCCGCTGGTGGGTGGCGAGCTGGCTCGCGGGGCGTTTGCCTACAATGCAGAGCCATTTGGCTTCGATGTACTGCGCCACTACAACGTGTTGACGACGCGTTTTGATGGCTCGTATTTGTGGTACTATCCCAATGGTCAACCGGGGATTTCGGGCCCCGACACGATTGCTAGCGATGGTTGGGGGGCATCGGCCATGTTGGCGGCCTTGATGGAGGGTGCTGCCGGCATTTTTGATGCGGGCATGACCTACTCGGCAGTCAAATTGACGCCACGCTGGGCACTCGACGGCGTGACGGATGCCACAATTGTGGCGCGCTATCCGGCATCGCAAGGGTATGTGGCGTACACGTGGCAGATGACCGCACAGAGCATTGCGCTGGATGTGACTGGATCGGGTGACGTCTTGGTGGTGAATATGCCACTGCCTGACACCGTGACGAGTGCCACGGTCGTGGTCGACGGGCAGGCGGTGTCAGGTGCGTTGCAGCTAATCGACGGGCGCCCGTTTGTCTATGTCAAAACACGCGGTATGAATCATACCGTGCAGATTTCTTGGTAGATTTTGCAGTTGAAAGGAACGATTCCCATGGCACAGGTCGCTGCGGTAGCACAACAACTGAGTGAGTCGCGCAAAAACGGGACGTTGATGTCCCCGCCATCCC
>CAZIKU010000123.1:0-5569 GCA_964539815.1 uncultured Klebsiella sp.
TTATGAATTATGAATTATGAATGACGTGGAACCGCTCGTAGGGGCGAATCATATTCGCCCGTGTGAATTATCCGAAATTGCTCGTAGGGGCGAATCATATTTGCCCGTGCCGTGGATGCACATTCACAGCATGCGAGTACGGGCATGTCTTGTCTAACAGCGCACATGGCGGCGTTTGAAACCAATGCGCCCTGCTACCACCGCCCGCTCAATGGCGGTCGCTGGTGATTGATTAACCGGTGTGGGAAGTATCGCCTGCAACTGCGTGGCAGTGTGGAGCGCGGCCTCGTGCAACGGGCGATACGACACCCCCACCGCCACTACCACGCGTTGCATGGCCGATTGCACGACACGCGGCTGGGATACGATGATACCGGGCACCACGTCGAGCAACTGCTGGATGGTCGCCGGCGTGAATTCGTGATCGGGGCGTGACCCGAGCAGCCATTCGTAGCAACTCCAGCCCCCAGCTGCGGTGGCCTCGCTGGGGCTGGCCATGAATTCTGCTGCCAATGGTTGTGCATACGTGGTTTCGGCGAGCGAGACAGCCACCACCGCTTCGGCAATAAACGCACAGTATGCCTGATCCATCCAGCGCCGGAAGTCGGCGGGGGTCATGGCTGTCACATCACATATCATGCCCGCCAGATACATGGCATCGAATACACCGGTGGCGTAGAGGGCTTCGGCGATGGGTTGGTTGCCGTTGATGGGGCGGGCAATCGGTTTCATGGCACCCGTTGGTGCGCCGTAGACGGGCTCGTGCACGCCCTGCGCCATGTAGTATTTTTTCATGCGTGGGGTCGCGATAGCCGCTAACGCATGCATGATTGAGTCTATGTGTACGGTCATGGCATGTTTCCTGTGATATATACAACGAAAAATCGTCTACACGCTGATTTTACGCTAAAATAAGCGGACAACGAATTCGTCTATTTCACTCAAGGGATGGTGCATCATGCGCATATCGCGCCATTGGTTTGTGGCAGCAGCCGTTGCCGGAGCGCTGATTATTTCGGCAGGTGCACGTACCGCGCCCGGCGTCTTTATGCCGCTATTGACGACGGAGTTTGGCTGGAGTCGGGCTTCGATCGGGTTTGCCGTCTCGATTGGACTCATCCTCTACGGCCTAGCTGGTCCCTTTGTGGGCACTTTAATCGAGCGCATCGGGACGCGCAACACGGCCATTGTTGGCATGCTACTGATTGCAGGGAGTGCGGCTGCCGGTACCACCATCACCAGCGAACTCGGCTTTACGATTTTTTGGGGTGCCTTGAGTGGCCTCGGCACGGGGATTGTCGGCGGCGTGCTCGGTGCCACTGTGGCTACACGCTGGTTTGTGGCACGGCGCGGCTTGGTACAGGGCATGTTTGGTGCCGCCACCAGTGCTGGTCAGCTGTTGTTTGTGCCCCTACTGGCGCTGATCGGCGCGGCGAGTGGCTGGCGCGCAGCATCACTGATATTGGCAGGGGTTGCGGCCATCCTTCTCGTCCCCATCGTGCTGTTGGTACGTACCGACCCCAGTGATGTCGGCTTGGCACCGTACGGTGGCGCGGCCGTGCCACGCAGTGGGCATAGTGCGGATGTAGGCATCATGCGCACGGCCATCCGCAACCGCGATTTCTGGTTGCTGGCGGTGACGTTTTTTGTATGTGGTGCCACATCCAACGGCATCATCGGCACACATTTGCTGGCGCACGCCGTCGAGCATGGCTTTACCACCAATGTGGCAGCCAGCGTGCTGGCGTTGATGGGCATGATGAATTTCGTGGGGACGTTGGCATCTGGCTGGTTGACCGACCGTTATTCGCCACGGCGTTTGTTGTCGATCTACTACGGCTTCCGTGGCTTGTCGCTGTTAATTTTGCCATTCGTGCATGATCCACTGGGCTTGTCGGTGTTTGCCATCATGTTTGGGCTGGACTACATTGCTACCGTGCCACCCACTGTGGCCCTCACCAACGAAGTCTTTGGCTCACGCAATGTGGGTATCGTCTATGGCTGGATCTTTTTCGCACACCAGGTCGGTGCTGCGCTGGCCTCGTGGCTGGGTGGCGTTGCCCGCGATGTGACGGGTGACTACCTGATCGCCTTCGTTTTGGCAGGGATTACTGCGGGCATCGGGAGCGCCCTGGCAACGCGCATCAATCGCAATGCACAACTGGCGACGACCCCCGTCTAACCGCGCTGCAACCACTGCCACACCGCTGCCGCCGACAAGGTGGTGTTGTCGATAATCCACGCAGGATTGATGGCATTACTCTGCAGACAGCGCAACTGATGCGCTGCATTGGTGCGCCGTAGCTCCTCGCTCAGTTGTGTGTCGTGGTCGTTGCCACGCTGCGCTTGGCGCGCCATGATGGTGGCGAGTGGTGGGCGGAGCACAGCGATGCGCATGACCACACCAGGGAGTGTAAGTGCCTGCTGATAAAAAAGCAGCGGTTGCGGGGGATCCTCATAGAGGATGAATTCAATCACCACGTGGCTGCCACGCTGTACTGCGGCTGTGGCAGCGGCGACCACTTGGGCTTGGATGATGTGCTTTTCGGCATCCGTACGGAGCAGATGCGGGTCGCGGGGCAGCCGTGCCCAATAGGCATCCTCTGAGCACATCAGCCAATCCGGTTGCTGACTGATATGCGTGGCCAGCGTGGTTTTGCCCGCACCTGCCGGACCACTTATCAGCACCACCGTCGGCATAGGCACCTCTTCACCAACCGATTACCCATTCATCCTACGACAAAAATCCCATCACCACGCCATCAAGCGTCCCGCTAAACCATGCATACCCACTGTACAACGCAATATATGCGAGCAGTGTTGTCAGCAGTACCCGTCCTGACCGCCCGCGCTGGAGACGACCAAGCGCAACGCCCGCGTAACTCGCCACCACGGGGAAAAGAAAAATGACATATCGCGTTGCGTGGAACTCACCAAACACGTGGGCAATCAGCAACACCATGGCACTGATACCCATTGCAATCGACATATACCACCAGCGATCACGCTGCGCGACACATAATCCAATGACTGCGAGTGCAAGACCAATACCTAAATAATGCCCGTAGATGCCATAATTCCACGCAAACCGCCACCAGAGTTCGGCCCAGCCAATTTCGTGGTCTTGGACGTTGAGATAGTGCTCTTGGATTTGGGCAACGATTAATCCGGTGTACTGACTGTAATACAGCACTGCCGCAACAATCACAACGCTCCACCACCAGCGTGCCATCTGCCGTAGTGGCGCAAATGCGAATGCGATGGTATTGGCAAGATGCAACGTCAGAAATGCCCCGAAATGACCGACAACTGCGAACGCCATCCACACGAGACTCGTGGGAGTGCCGCGAACCACCATCACCGCAATGGCCATTACCCCCAACCACTGACCGATTGTTTGCGAGATTGTGGCCTGCCACTGCAACAAAAACCCTGCCGGTAATACCACGTACAACCACGACATGATGATCATACTCCGCTGTGACCACCCCAAATGCTGACACATCCACGCCAGCACCACAATGGTGCTACTATCGATAATGACCGCACTCCAAATCATCACCATATACGCAGGCATCATCGTAATGAGTGGCAATACCACTGGTGCAATGAACTGATAAATGCCAGGTGGATACGGATATATTTGCCCCTGACCGTCAGCAACCATATACAATTGGCCACGCATCATCGTGGTAAAACGATGCACATGAAAAAACAAATCCGTTCCAAAGTATCCTGGTACCAACACCCCAAGCCCCTTGAATGCGATGTTGATTGCCATCGCATGGCCAGCAATCCGTTGCCATGGATTGCGGATCCAGCGTTGGATTGCCCACCATACCACGGTGACTACACCACACATCAGACTGAGTTGTGGGGCATAGAGCGTGCTCTGCAAAGGGAAACGACACACCACCGTGCCTACCACTGCAAGTATTGCCGCTGTGCGCCACGGATGAGACGCAGTCGTCACAACCACGACACACAGCACAATCATGCATCCCAATACGAGCCGCCAAACGAGAACCCACCCATCTACGCTAGCAGGGATGTGTCGCCCTTCAATCCAGTCCAATGCCACACAAATTGTCGCGAGCTCTTTGTCTGCGATGCCCTGCAAATCGCAGTTGATTGTCATTTGTGTCACATGCGTAGCATATACACGATACCGGCGCACCTCGGGAGCAACTGACAGCGCAAACTGCACATTCCCCACTGTCATCATTACACGCTGAGGTGGGGATTCAGCACGCATCATGGTGCGGAATTGAATAACTTGTGCGTGTGCATACGGGGGTAAATCAACGCGAGAGTTTGGTTGCATCCACTGGAAGTTTATTATTTCATCAGCAATGCGCGCAGTTTCGAGTTCACGCAACGATGTAGTAAAAACGCGTGCTGCTGGGGTGCCGACATCGATACGCCATGTGCGCAAGGCGCGTTCCATGACGATGGTCATGACACCACACAACACAACTACGAATACAACAACGCGCAAATACAGTGCTAATCGTTGCATGTACTGCCTATTGCTTGATCACACGACTGTCTGCGCATGTATGGTAACCATGACTGTAAATTGTTTAATCTCAATATACTATTTTTCTTGTATATTGTAAAACATACCCAATGACGCCATTGTGCTCGCGCACGATTTGTATTGGCAACCGATTCTCGCTTTCATCTAGTCTGATAATCGAATATTCATTTCAAATTGGTTGATAAAATTGTCCCAGCCCCGGTGGTGCAGTTGCTGATCAAGCCACGAATTTGCTTCTACATTCACCATTCTGAGCGTAGACGCATTCACACTCCGTGCCAGTGTATCGAGCAGTGCATCCAGCACGTCTGGGGTACGATATGCGGGGTGCACACCGATTTGCATGAGTGCCGTTGACGTCGCATCAATGATACCATATGCCACGAGTTGATTGGCGTCGTGCAACGTCGTCACCCGACAGGTATCAGCAATCCGTACATACGAAGCCATGGCTTGTTGCCAGCTGGGCACAAACGATGAATACAACGCTTCATCGATATTGACTAGTGCCGCAGCATCGCTGCCCCAACTCCCCCATGCCAGTGGTGGCACTTGTTCAATGTGTGTAGTGCGGTAGCACTGGAGCCGGCGCGTCGTGGTAAAGCCGTGCGTGGTATACAACTTCTGTGCTGCCACGTTGTGTTCGAGCACTTCGAGTTGAAACGATGCAGCCCCTGCCTGGGTCAACCTGGGCATCAACTGTGTCAGCAGCTGCGAGCCGATTTTTTGCTTTTGATAGGCACGAATCACACCCGTGGCCACATCATAGGTGCGCAGCAATCCGTTACTGTCACGCCGGGCACCCACCAGCACAAATCCGACCAACTGATCTTTGACAAAACACCCCAGCGACAGTTCGGCTGCATAACTGCGCATGTACATCATGGTCTGCAGGCGGTCGAGTGGTAATTCCATCGGCACTTCGTATTCGGAGAAGGCGTCGATGAAGGCGGCATGAATGGTGGTACTGCTGATCTGGTGTAGTGTACGAAATTCCATGATTAGTGCCCCCGTTCGGTAATTAATCCT
>CAZIKU010000124.1:0-5563 GCA_964539815.1 uncultured Klebsiella sp.
ATGTGTGGCGCTTGCTCCGTGGTATTGTCCAAGCCATCCAGCTCATCCAGCGCGAGCGTCCCGCAGCGATTTTTGGCACGGGTGGGTACGTCTGTGTGCCGCTGTTTGTGGCCGCATGGTTGATGCGCATCCCGAGCGCCATCTATTTACCTGATGTTGTGCCTGGCTTGGCCGTCCGGCTCCTCTCGCGTATTGCGACAGTGACCCTTGCCAGTATTCCTGATGCGGCTGCGCATGTCGGGCTACCGGTAGTCGCACATGCACAGTGGCGTCCCAATCAGCGATCCATGCTTGTGACCGGGTACCCCGTGCGTGCAGAAGTCGTCACAACGGATCGTGCAGCCGCCCGTGCATTGTTGCACCTACCCGCTGATCTGCCCCTGGTGTTGGTCTATGGCGGGAGTCGTGGTGCCCGTAGCATCAATATGGCAGTTGCCGCCCAACTCCCCCACATCCTGGCGCATGCGGCCGTGCTACACGTGTGTGGCCGCGAAGGTGACGAAGCCACGCTCCGGGCGCAGGCGGCGACCCTCCCTGCTGACCTGCAATCCCGCTATCACCTCTATCCGTATTTGGCGATGGATGGGGAATTGACGATGCCGGCTGCATTTGCGGCCGCCGATGTCACGATTTGTCGCAGTGGTGCCTCGGTACTCGGCGAGCTTCCTGCTGCAGGGTTGCCGGCCATTTTGGTGCCATATCCGTATGTGCACCAAGACGAAAATGCCGACTACTTGGTACGCCATGGAGCCGCACTCAAGGTCGCTGATGCTGCCCAAACCGCGCTCCTCTGGCCGACACTCGCCCCATTGTTGCACGATCGCGCCCTCCGCCAGCAGTATCAACAGGCGCTACGCCAACTCGCCAAGCCACAGGCAGCGGCTGATATGGCACATATCTTGCAGCAGCTCGCAGGAGACGCATAATGCACTACCATATTGTGGGAATTGGTGGGTCTGGTATGAGTGCCATTGCGCACTTGCTCCTCGATCAAGGGCATATCGTCAGTGGCAGTGATGCACAACAAAGCAGTGCCTGGGCCGCATTGCAGCGGCGTGGGGTCACGATTACGCTGGGGCATGCGGCCGATCATGTGGCCAATGCGGATGCGTTGGTGGTGACGTCGGCGGTACGCCCACCGCATCCTGCACTTGATGCTGCCGCCGCCCACGGAATTCCCGTCTACAAACGGCACGACTTGTGGCGGCAGTGGTCGCACGAGCGGCGGGTGATTGCCGTGGCGGGTACGCACGGCAAAACGACGACGAGTGCCATGATTGCCGTGGCGGGTACGCCCGGCCAAACGACGACGAGTGCCATGATTGCCGTGGCGCTGCGCAATGCTGGACTCAATCCGGGGTATCTGATTGGTGCCGAAGTGCCCGATTTGCCGCTCCCAGCAGCATGGGGTGATGCACGCGCACCGCTCGTCATCGAAGCCGATGAATACGACCGTACGTTTTTGGCACTCACGCCGGATATTGCCGTGATTACTACGGTTGAATGGGATCATGTCGACATCTATGCGAGTTATGCCGACTATGTGGCCGCCTTTCAGCAGTTCGCGAGCCAGGTGCCTCGTGCAGATCGGGTGCTGGTCTGTGGTGATGATAATGGGGTACGGGCGAGTATCACCCGTAGTGGGGTGCGCTGGTACGGGATCGATCATGACATCGCCCGTGATCCTGTGGCGTGCACACGCATCCCGCTCGATTGGGCGGCAAGTGCGTGGCACACCGATGCGCAGACACAATACTTCCAAGCGTGGTATTACGACCGCGCCAGCTTTGCTATGCGTCTGCATCACCCCATGCAAATTCAGTTGGCTGGATTACATAACGTCAAAAATGCATTAGCAGCCTATGCCGCATGTGTCATGGCAGGCGCAGACCGGCAGCGCGTCGTGCAAGCGCTTGCCACATTCCGTGGCGCGAGCCGGCGTTTCGAGTACAAAGGCATGGTGCGTGGCGTGACGGTGATTGACGATTATGGACACCACCCCACCGAAGTCCGTGCCGTCCTCGCGGCAGCACGCATGCGTTTCCCCGGGCAGCGCATCATCGCCTACGTGCAGCCGCACACCTATAGTCGCACCCAGCTGTTGGCCACAGAGTGGGCCAAGGCGTTCGCTGATGCCGACATCGTCTGTATTGGTGACATCTATGCCTCGCGTGAACACCCGGTCGATGGAATTGATGCGGCCTGGCTTGTTGCACAGATTGATCATCCTACCGTGAGTGCTACCGGTGATATTGCTGGCACGGTGCAGTGGCTGACCAGCCACGTCACCACGGGTGATGTGGTCATCACCATGAGTGCGGGCGACGGCACCCGTGTTGGTCCAGGGGTGTTGGCGGCGTTGGAGTCACGGCATGGATAACGCAGATATGACGATTGCGGAATATGTGCCACTTGCACCATTGACGGCCTGGCGCATCGGTGGCCCTGCCCGCTATTTGGCGACCGTCTATTCGGTGGCCGGTCTGCACCAGGCGCTCCAATTCGCCGAACGTCAGCGTCTGCCCGTCTGGATTATCGGCGGTGGCAGTAACATGCTCATCAGTGACGCCGGATTGGCCGGGGTGGTGATTCGCATGCGCGATCGGCACGTCGATATCACCCCATCCACGGATACGGCCACAGTGCATATCGGGGCTGGTGCCCAGATGGCAGGCACGGCCCGCCAACTCAGCAAAGTGGGCTGGGCTGGACTGACCTGGGCCGAAGGCTTGCCAGGCACGTTTGGCGGTGCCGTCTATGGGAATGCGGGATGCTATGGTGGTGACATGGCCCAGAGTGTGACCAGTGTCGATGTGTGGCTTGATGGTGTGGTACAAACGTACCATGCGGCGCAACTTGATTTTACGTATCGCAGTAGTGCCATCAAACGCCGCAACGCCCCGGCGATGCGTACGGGTATGACGATTGCCGACCTGGGGGCAATTGTGGTCGGGGCCACGTTGACGCTCCAACAGGGTGATGCGGTAGCGTTAGCAACTGCCATGGAGGCAACTGCCGCGCTCCGTCGGAGCAAAACACCGCAGGGTTCGTCGTGTGGGAGTGTCTTCAAGAATCCGGCGGGTGATGCGGCAGGGCGAGTGATTGATGCGGCTGGACTGCGCGGCTACACCCATGGCGGGGCTATGGTCGCCGAAAAGCATGCCAATTACATCGTGAATCGTGGTCATGCGACGAGTGCCGATGTCCTGCACATCATGCACCACGTGCGCAACGAAGTTGCCCGTCAGTTTGGTATCGAACTCGAGCCCGAGGTGCAACTCCTCGGTGATATGACAATATAGGAGTGTGTATTCCATGCGACGCATACGAATCGGTGTGATTTTTGGTGGGCAATCGGGCGAACACGAAGTGTCGCTGGTATCGGCCCGCGCCGTGTTGGCCGGTCTTGATCCTGAACGCTATGATGTTGTCCCCATCGGTATCCACAAAAATGGCCAATGGGTGGCAGGCAACGAGGTACTCGCTACCCTCGAAGCCGCCTCTGACCGAGCGTTGTTGCCGGGTGGTGGCGCACATGTCCAAGCGCCCGTGGTTCCGGCCCAAACCACCGCATCACCACACCTCATGTTGCGTGGCACTGGTGAGATTCAGACGCATATTCGTGACCTAGATGTGGTCTTTCCCGTGTTGCATGGACCCATGGGCGAAGATGGCACCATCCAAGGTCTGCTCGATTTGGCGGGGATGCCGTATGTGGGGTGTGGCGTGCTGGCGTCCGCAGTGGGCATGGACAAAGCAATGATGAAGGCCGCCTTTGCGGCAGCAGGACTCCCAGTGGTGCCATGGCGTTTGGTGCAGGCACATCAGTATCAGCGTGATGCCCAGGCAGTGATTGCCATGCTCGAACGTGATTTGCACTACCCGATGTTCGTGAAACCAGCCAACATGGGCAGTAGTGTGGGTATTAGCAAAGCCAAAAATCAGGCCATGCTCGCCGATGCAATCGCCTTGGCAGCCCGCTATGATCGCCGTATTGTGGTCGAACAGGGCGTGGTCGCACGCGAAATCGAAGTCAGTGTGCTCGGCAACGAAGAACCTCAGGCGAGTGTACCCGGCGAAATTATTCCGGCCAATGAATGGTATGATTATGAGGCAAAGTATCTGAATGATGCAACCAAAATTGTCATCCCTGCACCGCTCAGTGCCGTGCAAACGACAACCGTGCAACAATTGGCGTTGCGTGCCTTCCACGCGCTCGATTGTGCCGGATTAGCGCGGGTTGATTTCTTGTTTGATGCAGCAGCAGATATCTTTTATTTGAGTGAAGTCAACACCATGCCCGGTTTTACGCCGATGAGCATGTATGCCAAGATGTGGCAAGCGAGTGGCATGGAATATTCCACGCTCCTCGATCGTTTGGTGGCACTGGCCCTGGCACGTGGGGCCCGTGGACAGGAGCAGATTGCGTGAGTTCGGGACGCCGGCGAAGTGCCATCACCGATCCCCCCACCTCCCGCCGCCGGCGAGGGGTGCGTCCGGGGACGCGGCTACAAATCCAACAATTCATTCAAAGCGGGCGCATCATTAGTGGCGCTCTCGTCCTCTTTGTGCTGTGGTACGCCATGCAAATGATGTGGTCGGATGCCTACGTGGTGCGTACCGTCAACGTGGAGGGGGCTGCCACCATGAGTCGGCAACGCGTCATCGACATGACGGGGCTCAGTGATGCCTCGATTTGGTCGGTCCAAGCCGACGATATTCGTGCCACACTGTTGGCAAATCCATACGTGACGAGTGCATCCGTGGAAATTCAACTCCCAGATACTGTTACAATTACACTTAGTGAACAACAGAGTGAAATTCGCTGGAAAAGTGGGCAGTGGTATCTGCTCGTGAACGGCGAAGGAGAAATTCTCGGTATTGATGCGGCAGTCGTCCTGACGGGGACATTGGTCATCAATGACGATAGCGGGCAAAAGTTGACACCTGGCGACCACGTCAATCCCGATGTGCTGGCCCTAGCCCGCGATATCGCATTGCGAGTGCCCGCAGAAACAGGGCTGTCCGTCAGCCGGGTGGCGTGGGATCCGATTCGTGGTGTATCATTTCGTGCAGGCGCTGGCGAACTCATTTTGGTTGGTCGTCCCGACCGCCTCGACGAAAAAATCGCCATTTTGCGGCAGCTACGTGATACCAAGGCCGAGTTTGCCTTCGTTGATTTACGCCCGATTACGGCCTATTATCGCCTGGATATCCCGATTTCGGCACTGGTTACTGATACACAGGACGTCATCACGAACACGACATTGATTACGGCGACACTGACGACGACCGTTCCGTAGATTTTGTATGACATAGAGGGAAACATGGCACCACGTCATATTGTCGGCATCGACATCGGCACCTCCAAAATTTGTACGGTCATCGCACAAATTGACCGCGACGAGCGCATCACGGTGCTCGGAAGCAGCATGGTGCCATCCAAAGGCGTCGATCACGGTATGGTCGTCAACCTCGAAGAAGCCACCCGTGCGGTGCAGTCCAGCGTCGAAAAGGCCGAAGCAGCCGCAGGGTATCGCATTCAATCGGCCTATGTTTCCAT
>CAZIKU010000125.1:0-5388 GCA_964539815.1 uncultured Klebsiella sp.
CTCCGAAATTGACTTTGTTACATCGTTGGCTAATCCACTGCCACTGGCAATGATTTGTGAAATTTTGGGTGTGCCCATGGCTGACCGAGAAAAGTTGTTACGTTTGGGGAGAACTCTTGCAATCATCGGTTTAGATTTACCGAGAACAACCCAAGAGAAACAAGAGCTGGAGCAAGCGTCTGACGAGCTCACAACGTATATTGCTCAACTGCTGACTGAGCGAAAACGATGTCCGCAAGAAGATCTTCTCTCTGTTCTTGCCAATGCCGAGAACGAAGGTGATAAGCTCACCGATAGAGAGATAATCGCAACTGCATCCTTCCTGCTGATCGCAGGTTTTGAGACAACGGTCAACCTACTAAGCGTCGGAACTTTGGTTCTTCTTGAACATCGTGATCAGCTTACTCAGCTTGCAATGAATCATGATCTAGTGCCGAATTTAGTAGAGGAGGCGTTGAGATTTGTATCGCCAGTTCAATACACTGCAAGAACGGTTGACACTGATACAGAACTTCTCGATGGTACACGAGTGCGTCGGGGGCAGACCATCATTTTAATTCTCGCAGGTGCAAATCGAGACCCTGCGTTGTTTGATAGTCCTAATGTTTTCCAATTAAGGAGAGAGAATGCGCGAAAACACGTTGCATTCGGCTTTGGCGCTCATCATTGTATTGGAGCACAGTTAGCGCGTCTCGAAGCAGAGACGCTCTGGCGTGAGCTACTGCTACGATTTCCGGATGTTGAGTCATGGCAAATTGCAGGTACTCCCATGTGGAGGCCAGGAAAAACAATCAAGGGATTAGACAGCATGCCAATGTATCTTGGAAAGAAAAAGTGAGATAAAACATGCAACTTACTAAACTTCAGAAAGCAGTTGTCTGGATAATAGACATTGGATTCATTGTCTATTGGTGTGTGATAGTTTTTCGAGCCCTGCCGCCAGAGATAATGTTTGAAGGATACGAAAAAAGAGAAGTACAGGCTTGGAATTGGTCATTCTTACCTCTCGACATCTTGGCTGCGCTAACGGGAATTATTGGACAAACCACGAGGCGACTTAATGCATCGGTTTTCCTCATCATTTCGCTAGTGTTTACATTTGTTGCAGGAGGTATGGCACTCGCATACTGGGTTGTCCTTGGATTTTATGACATTCTTTGGTGGGCGCCAAATCTTGTGTTGCTTGTTTTTCCGCTCTGGCCTTTGTATCAGTACGTATTGACGCCTGTGAGGAGCGAGTCACATGAAAGAACGTAGTCAATCGAGAGCGCCTATTATCTACATGCAAATCTCAAACTTATTTTCTGGAGTGGCTAATGCAGTAGTGATGATGACGATTCCTTGGCTTATGCTCGAGGTGTCAGGATCGCCTGCTTTCGCAGGACTCGTCGCGGCCCTGTCGGCCGTACCCTCGCTGATTGTTGCGCCATTCGGAGGAATCCTGATTCGTCGATTTGGCAGCATAGCAGTGAGTATTTTTGCCGACCTGATGTCAGCAGCATCGGTGTTGGCGTTTCCTCTGCTAGCACTGACAGGGAATCTCTCTGCAATTGCTATTGTGGTGTTTGCGTTGCTCGGAGCTATTTTTGACCCCTTGGGGTACACTGCACGAAGGACGATGATTCAACCAATCTCCGAGAAAGCCAATTTCGACATCCAGCGCCTGAATGGAATTCATGAGGGTATGCTTGGCACAAGCTGGATAATTGGACCTGCCGTTGGTGCGTGGCTTATTGCACTGATTGGCGCTGCTAACTCCTTTTGGATTGTTTGTGTATTTTTTCTGATTGCGGCGCTCTCTGCTGTCTTCCTACGAGATACTACTTTGCAAGTTTCTTTCTCTGAATCATCTACGCAAACGAGCAATTTCTCAGACCTTACACTTGGATTTCGAAGGCTTTGGGGTGATTCATTTCTGCGTACGCTTCTCCTGGCTGTTTTGGTGCTTGCTGCTATCTATCTGCCCACTGAATCGATTATTTTGCCAGCCTATTATGAGTCAATTCGAAAGCCGCTAGATTTGGGGATGGTGATTTCAGCTCTGGCTGCCGGTTCCACAATAAGTTCGTTTGCCTATGGCTGGATTATCAACAGAATCAGCGGCGCAGTCTTGATTAGAATTGCATTCATTGGAGCATCCTTGGCAACGCTCGGAATGGCCTTTCTGCCAGAGCTTGGTCTGATGATTATGTTTGCATGCATCCTTGGATTGTCATGGGGGCCATTCACACCATTCTTGAATTCGAAGATTCAAATGCGTTTTCTATCGCATGAACACCCTATGGTGTTTAGCGCCCAAACATCGGTGTTCTATGCCGCACCTCCAATAGGAATGCTTTTGGTGGGATTAGGAGTAGAAACATTCGGTTTGTCGCCTACATACTTTTTCCTCGCTATAACAATGCTTACTGTTGCAATTTTGGCGCTGGTATCAAAGCCAATTCGCTCTGAAAGCTAAATGAACCGTAGCACGAATGTCAAATTGTTTTGTTGCGAAGAAAAGTAGACAATCGTGGCATACGCCCCGAAACATGGAATACTAAGGGGCCCAAGTAGGAGAAGAAAAACGATGAAGGGTGCAAGGTCATTGCCTCACACCCTCCGATGGCGTATTATTGATGTTGCTTAGTACCAGAACATCGGCTTGCCGAGGAAGTCCTTGACTTTGGCGCGGTAGGCGATGGGGTCGTAGAACTGGTCAATGTCCACGCGCTTGACGCCCTGGAGTGGGGTGTCAGCGGGCACAGTGGTGTAGACGCCGTTTTGGATGGCGACCATCAAGCCGCTGTGACCTTTGAGCAACTGATCCACAGCCATGTTGCCGTACGAGAAGCCGGCCATGCGGTCAATGGCATCTGGGGCACCAGAACGCATCAAGTAGCCGACCTGCTGATTGACGATATCCACACCGGTGATTTTTTTGATGGCGTCACCGGTAATCTGGCCGATACCGCCCAACTTTTTATGGCCGTAGGCGTCTTCTTCACCGTATTCCACCGTCTGACCGTCGAGCATGGTTGAGCCTTCGGACATCACACAAATCGAGTAGTTGGACGGGCTCCGGCGCCGGTCTTCGACCAGCTGGTGCGCCAGTCGCTCCACGTCGAAGGGGACTTCGGCGAGAATGGTGCGGTCAGCATCAGCCAAGAAGCCAGCCACTAGTGCAGTTTCACCACAGTTGCGCCCAAACAACTCGACGACGGCAATGCGCTCGTGTGAGCCGGTGGGGGTACGCAGGGCGTTGATGAATTCGACGCTACGGGTGATAGCCGTCGAAAATCCCAAACAGTAGTCGGTGCCGAATACGTCGTTGTCCATCGTTTTGGGGATGGCGATGACGCGTACACCCTCTTTGTACATGCGCACAGCGTATGACAGCGTGTCATCACCGCCGATGGGAATCAGCGTGTCAATACCCAGGTGTTCGAGCACCTTGAGGACGTGAGGTGTGCAGTCAGCCGTGTTCTTGGGGCCGCTGTAGGCGAATTTACCCTTGAGGAAGTCGGGCATCATCTTTTCGTTGACACGCTGTGGGTTGGTGCGTGACGTGTGCAACGTGGTGCCACCGTAGCGGTCAATGGTGCGCACGTGCAACGGGGTCAACGGGGCAGCCCATTCTTCGTTGCCTGCTGGGTTGTCGAGGTTGTAGTTGAGCAACCCACCCCAGCCGCGCTTGATGCCGACTACTTCGATGCCGGCTTCGGCACAGCGGTTGACCACCGCTTTGATAGCCGGATTCAATCCGGGGACGTCACCGCCACCCGTCAAAATTCCTACACGCACAGTCTACCTCCATCAGTTAAAACGTTGCTCTTTGATGATGTCTATCGCCAACTCACGAAACTCGTGAGGAGTCGTCTCGTCAAAACACCGACGCCATGCCGAGGAAATTCCTCGTACCATGAGCGTCGGTGCTCGTTATTGATGCACATGCAGTGACGGACTATATTTGACCGCCACCACCACCGAATCCCATAATACCACCCTTTGTCATGGCCTGCACATCGAGCAGTTCGTCGACGCGGTCACCACTAAGTAGTCCCTTTTCGACGACCACTTCTTTGATGGTCTTGCCGGTCGCCATTGATTCCTTGGCCACTGCCGCCCCATTGAGGTAGCCGATTTCGCGGTTGAGGGCTGTCACCAGGATGGCGTTTTTGGCTAGCCAGCCATGTGCCTTCTCGCGGTTGGCCGTCAGCCCGACCACACAGCGATCGGTGAATGCGGTCACTGCACCAATCATGACGTGCATCATTTCGTTCAGGTTGTGCGCAATAATCGGCATCATCACATTCAACTCGAGCTGTCCGGCTTGCGCAGCAAGTGCTACCGTGTGGTCACATCCCTGGACGTGGAAACAGGCCATGTTGAGCATTTCGGCCAGCACCGGATTGATTTTGCCGGGCATGATGCTCGAGCCGGGTTGTACGGCGGGCAAACGCAATTCGTCGAGCCCCGTCGCTGGCCCCGATGCCAGTAAACGGAAATCGTTGGCGATGCGAGTCAACGTAATACACAATGTGCGCACTGACGCCGAAAAGTCTGCAGGATCCGCCATGCTCTGCATCGACTCAAACAGATTCCCCGACGTGCGCAGATTTTGCCCCAGCAACCGACTAATTGTGACCACCATGCGTGGGTGGTACTCGGGGTGGGCATTCAGCCCTGAACCTGTCGCTGTGCCACCAATCCCGATGCGACGCAGGCGCTCGGCAGCAGTGGCAACACGCTCACGGTCGTTGCGTACGGCCAACGCATACGCGCCGAATTCTTGCCCGAGCGTCACGGGTACTGCGTCTTGGAGGTGCGTGCGACCCGATTTGACCACATCCGCAAATTCGTCAGCTTTGGCTTCGAGGGCATTTGCCAGACTGTCGATGACGCCGAGGAGCTCGTTGACGCGCCACAGTACGCCTAGTCGAATCGCCGTGGGAATCGTATCGTTGGTGCTCTGTGCCATGTTGACATGGTCGTTGGGACTCACCGGCTTTTTGGCGTCCTCGAGTGTGTACCCCAGAATCTGATTGGCACGATTGGCCAACACTTCGTTGAGGTTCATGTTGTGACTCGTGCCAGCGCCTGCCTGAAATGGATCCACCACGAATTGGTCGGCGTGTTGGCCGCCAAGTACCTCGTCTGCTGCTTGAATGATGGCATCGGCGAGGGTTGCATCGAGCAACCCGAGGTCGCGGTTGACTTCGGCGGCAGCGCGTTTGATCGTCGCCATTGCCCACACAAATGCCGGATACGGCCGCATCCCACTCACGGGGAAGTTGATTACTGCGCGTTGGGTTTGTGCCCCGTACAGCGCATTTGCTGGGACTTGTATCTCACCCAGCGAGTCTTTTTCGGTGCGAAATCCTTGCGTCATCGCGGTAATTCCCTTAT